>NZ_JBHULB010000017.1:0-227520 GCF_042684265.1 Croceitalea marina
TCTTTAAAATGTAATCTACAGGCCTCCTCGTCCCCGAAATGAGCACTAAACGTAAATAAATTCATAAGCCAAGTGATTTAGGTTCAGTCAAATATAATAAATTATGAGTAATTACGGATATTCAATTTTTAGTTTTCATAAACCAGAAACAATTGCAGAATGGTTAAAAAAAGGAAAAAGTCTTCGAGAAAGACTTTTAACAATTCCTGCACTAGATGGAACAGGACTTCGTCCTGCTCAAATCGTTGCAGTTAATAATCTGGAACACTCTTTTAAAAAGAACAGACCAAAAGCCTTGATTCAAATGGCGACAGGTGCCGGAAAAACATTTACAGCCGCAACTTTTGTGTATCGTTTGCTAAAACACGTAGACGCAAAACGTATTTTGTTTTTGGTTGACACCAAAAACCTTGGCGAACAAGCAGAACAGGAATTTATGACGTTTCAGCCCAATGATGATAATCGAAAATTCACAGAATTGTACAATGTTCAGCGTTTATCATCAAGTTATATTGCTTCTGATAGTCAAGTTTGTATTTCAACTATACAACGCCTCTACTCTATTTTAAAAGGTGAGGAATTAGACGAAAGTGCAGAACTAGATAATCCAAACGAAAATTCTTGGCTTCAAAACAAAATGTCCAAAAACAAAGCTGTTCCTGTTGAGTACACCCCAAAAGTGCCTATTGAGCAATTTGACTTTATTGTGATTGACGAATGCCATCGCTCAATTTATAACCTATGGAAACAGGTTTTAGATTATTTTGATGCTTTTCTAATTGGTTTAACTGCAACTCCAGACAAAAGAACCTTCGGTTTTTTCAATGAAAATGTAGTGAGCCAATATACGTATGAAGAATCAGTAACAGATGGTGTAAATGTGCCTTATGATGTGTATACTATTGAAACTGAAATTTCTCAAAAAGGAGAAACCATAAAAGCAGGTTGGTTTGTTGACAGGCGAGATAAACTCACTCGTAAAAAACGTTGGCAACAAGAAGATGAAGACACCGAATATAAACGCAACGATTTAGATAAAAAAGTCGTCAATCCTAGTCAAATTAGAAACATCATTCGTGAATATAAAAAGGCATTAAAAACGACTATTTATCCAAAGCGTGTTGATTCAACTGGTGAATACGAAGTGCCGAAAACCTTAGTATTTGCAAAAACAGATAGTCACGCAGACGATATTATAAAAATCATAAGAGAAGAATTTGACGAAGGCAATGATTTTTGTAAAAAAGTAACTTACAAAATTGAGGAAGACCCAAAATCGGTTTTGAATCGTTTTCGAAATTCTTATTATCCTAGAATAGCCGTTACGGTAGATATGATTGCTACGGGAACCGATGTAAAACCCTTAGAAGTTTTGCTGTTTATGCGCGATGTGAAAAGCATCAACTATTTCGAGCAAATGAAAGGGCGTGGTACGCGAACGATTAACAACGATTCGTTGCAAATGGTTTCTCGCACGGCGAAAAACAAAACGCATTTTGTGATTGTAGATGCTGTGGGCGCAACCAAATCTAAAAAGACGGATAGTCGACCTTTGGAAAGGCAAAAATCGGTACCCATGAAGGATTTACTAAGTGCCGTGACGATGGGTGTTGCGGATGAAGATTTGTTTCTATCCTTGGCAAACCGATTGATACGTTTGGAGAAACAGTTGACCGAAAAAGAAAAAGAAAAATTGTTGGAATATTCAGGTGGTAAGAACTTAAAACAAATGACCAAGGAATTGATTATGGCCTTCGACGCTGATGAGATAGCGACCAATGCACAAGCTGAAATCGATAAGATTCCTGTTCAAGATAGAACTCCTGCGGATATCGAGAGCAGCCGAAATGAAGCGCAACAAGAACTAATTATACAAGCGGCTACTACTTTTAACGGGCAATTAAATACCTATTTGGAAAACGTTCGCAAAGAGCACGACCAGATTATTGACAGTATCAACATTGATACTGTCACCAAAAGCGAATGGGATACCACTTCGATTGATAAGGCTACCGAAGTGGTCAAAGATTTTACGGAATACTTGGAAGCCAACAAAGATGAGATTAAAGCGCTAAGTATTTTCTATAACCAACCGTATAACCGTAGGGAGATAACTTTTAAGATGATAAAAGATGTCTTTGATAAGTTAAAACTTGAAAAACCAGTACTAGCTCCAGAAACGGTCTGGAACGCTTATGCTACTTTGGAAGAAGTAAAAAACGAACAGCCCAAAGACGAGTTAACAGCCTTGGTATCGCTTGTTCGTAGGGCCTGTGGCATTGACAAAGAACTACAACCTTTTGACAAGACCATTGAGAAGAATTTTAACGAATGGCTGTTCCAACAGCATGCCGGAAAGCACAACCGTTTTACGGAAGAACAGCTAGACTGGCTTCGAATGATTAAAGACCATGTGGTAAGCAGTTACCATATCGCTTTAGATGATTTAGATTATACCCCTTTTGATGCCCAAGGTGGAAAAGGCAAAATGTATCAGTTGTTCGGTTCCGAAATGAATAGTATTATTGAGGAACTTAATGAAGTATTGGCAGCATAATGACTGAACAAGAATTGCAACATATCATACAACAAGGTGAAGGTTTTTACACTGAATTTAAACGCAACGTAAATACCGACATCAAAAAAGAAATGGTCGCTTTCGCCAATGCATCTGGGGGCAATATTTTTATCGGAGTTGATGATGATGGAACGGTTCCAGGAGTTACGATTACTAATGCCTTACTTTCTAAAATTCAAACGTCAGCAACAGATTGCGACCCTTCGATTGCCATTGAAATCGAAAAAATTGGCAACAAAGTGCTACAGATAAAAGTACTCGAGGGCACTTCGAAACCATATCGCTGCACCACTGGCTTTCATTTACGTGTAGGTGCCAATTCTCAAAAAATGACCACGGATGCCATCATCGAATTTCTAGAAAAAGAAGGCCGTGTCCGTTTTGATGAACAGCTTCGGCAAGACGTTCCTGTGAAAGAAAACTTTGATTTTGCCAAATGGATGGACTTTGCGCAATTAGCGAAATTGGGCGAACCGACTTTGGAGCCAATGTCTGCGTTGAAAAGTTTTGGAGCGGCTAAAGAAGTGAGCGGGATTGACTATTTTACCAATGCAGGCGTATTGTTATTTGCCAAAGACACCAAGCAATTTTTACCCCAGGCAGTGGTGAGTTGTGTGCTCTATAAAGGCACGGAAAAAGTAGATATTCAAGACCGAAAGGATTTTGATGGCGATGTTATTTCAAATATCGATGCCGCCATGCAATTTGTAGAGCGACATATTAATGTTTCCGCCAAAATTGAGGATACGCAACGTCAAGATGTTTGGGAAGTCCCAAAAGTAGCCCTACGCGAGGCTATTGTCAATGCCGTAGTGCACCGGGATTATTTGGAAAAAGGCGCGCGTGTCATGGTAGAAGTTTTTGATGACCGTATCGTAATTTCCAATCCCGGGGGCTTGCCCAAGGGTTTGGCAGAAAAAGATTTTGGAAAATACAGCCTTACACGAAATTCGGTCCTGGCCAATTTGTTATTGCGTACCAATTATATTGAAAAACTAGGTACGGGAGTGGGTAGAATAAACAAGGTATTGGCTGATGCCGGACTTCCTAAAGCTACTTTTGCTTTTAATACATTTTTTACAGTAGTTTTTAGTAGAGGAAAAGGTGGTCAGAAAGGTGGTCAGAAAGGTGGTCAGAAAGGTGGTCAGAAACTTACTACTAGACAACAAGATGTACTTAATCTAATTGCTGAAAACCCTTCAGTTACTAGAGATGAACTTGCGAAAACACTTGGCATTAACACTTCGGCCATTCAAAAACATATGGAGAAATTAAAAGATAAAGGGGTAATTGTACGTGTAGGTGGAGATAAAGGTGGACATTGGAAGATAACGGAAGATTAGGACGTCAAAAACAATGATATAATGAAGATTGAAATAACAAATGTGCTGAAAGTCCCCTTTAATCTATTTGCAGTATGATAGATAAAGATTGGGTAGAGGGTACTTTAGGGGATATTTTTGAAACAGTTACCGGCAATACTCCTTCTAAAAAAGACAAGGATAATTATGGTTCTGAATTACCATTTATCAAGCCTCCTCAAATTAAAAATAATATTCTTAAAAACTACTCAGAGTTCTTAAGTAAGAAAGGAAAAATAAAAGCACGGATTCTTCCAGTCAACTCTATTTTAGTTACCTGCATCGGAAATCTAGGAAGAGTTGGAATGAATAAAATTGAGGTTGCATTCAATCAACAAATAAATGCTATTAAACCTCTAAAAGAAGTAGAACCAAAATTTACTTTTTATCAAGCTCAAAGTATTGGGTTCAAGAATCAATTAGAAAGACTTAGCACATCAACTACTGTTGCATTAGTAAATAAAACTAGTTTTAATTCTGTAAGATTCAAAATTGCTCCACTCCCTGTCCAACGGGCCATCGTTGCCAAAATAGAAGAATTGTTTAGTAGTTTGGATAGCGGTATCACCGACCTTAAAAAAGCACAAGAGCAGTTAAAAGTGTATCGGCAAGCGGTGTTAAAAAAAGCATTTGAAGGGGAGTTGACGAAAGAATGGAGGCAAGAAAACAAATTACAATTTGACTGGGAAAATACAACTACAGGAGAAGTAATGACTGATATTAGTTCTGGATCAACGCCAAAAGCAGAATTTCTATCTACAAAAGGTGAAATACAATTTTTAAAAGTTTATAATTTAAATTTCGATGGTTCTTTAAATGACCAAAAAGATCCAGCATTCATATCAAAAGAAATACATAGAACTCGTAACAAAAGAGCTATTACCAAAGCTGGAGACGTGCTAATCAATATTGTCGGACCACCGTTGGGTAAAACTTCAATGATTCCTTTGAGTTCAAAATTAGAATTCAATATTAATCAAGCTATTGTGAGATTTAGATCTAACGAAAAAATATTGCCCAAATTTCTATCTTTCTTTCTTCAAAATCCTGAAACTATTAATTGGTTAGAAGGAACTTCAAAAGCAACAGCTGGTCAGTATAACGTAAAGGTTACAACTTGTAGAGTAATTCCAATTTCATTACCAAATGTTTCGGAACAACACCAAATCGTCAAAGAAATAGAATCGCGCCTATCAGTATATGACCAAGTAGAACTCACCATCAAAGGAAGTTTGAAAAAAGCCGAAGCCTTACGGCAAAGTATTCTCAAAAAAGCTTTTGAAGGCAAATTGTTAAGTGAAGTTGAGATTGCTAAATGCAAACAGGCCAAAGATTATGAGCCGGCAAGTGTTTTGTTGCAGCGGATAAAAAAAGAAAAAAATGGATAAAAAAATTCAACGCCTAATTGACGGCTCAAGTGAACTAGCCAGACATTTTAATAGTGAAGACCCTTGGTATTGGAAATTCCCAAAAGAATACATAGATAATAACAAGCATTTAAGGTCATTTCTTGAAATCAACAAAGATGTTCAGGTAATATCATTGTTCAAAAAAAAATACCCTTCGCTTGATACTCATGGCGAAAATTACAAAGTTCCCTTAGTCAATATTTCTGACGAAGAGTTTATTGTTCATGATTCTGTTCGTTATATTCTGTACAACTATTGCATCTCATTATTACATAATGACCTAAAACAATATTGCTCAAATGTTAGAAATACACCCGGGCTAAGAAGAGATGATAATGGTAACGAAAGATATTCCTATCCGTATCCAGATGAGTTTACAGTACGAGACCTATTTTTAAACAATATTAATTGTCCCTTAGCACTCAACAATTTAATTACTAGAAATTTCAATATTCGAACCTTTTTAGGCGGGCGCCATACCATAAACCTAGGGTATATTGAAATGCTGATAAAGAATGCTGAAGAAACTTACGATTATTCCAAATTAGAATTTTAATGACAGACTCAACCATAATCTCAAAAATCTGGAACCTTGCAAATGTACTTCGTGATGATGGCGTAGGCTATGGCGATTATTTAGAACAGATTACTTATTTGCTATTTCTAAAAATGGCAGATGAATTGAACAAACCACCTTATAACAAAGGGTTGCCATTTCCAAAACTCAAAGACGTAGAAGGTAATGAAATTGAAGATGCCGACACTTGTAACTGGGAAACCCTATCAGGCAAAAGAGGTGCAGAACTAGAAGCTTTTTACAGTCAATTATTGCGTACGCTATCCACCGAAAAAGGCATCTTGGGTCAAATCTTTACCAAAAGTCAAAATAAGATTCAAGATCCTGCAAAACTTTTAAAAGTCATCAACCTCATCGACAAAGAAAACTGGTCTATGATGGGTACCGACATCAAAGGCAAGATTTATGAAGGTCTTTTGGAGAAAAACGCCGAGGACACCAAAAGTGGTGCCGGGCAATACTTTACGCCAAGGTCTTTGATTCGAACTATGGTAGCTTGCGTGCAACCCAAACCCATGAAAACCATTGCTGACCCTGCTTCCGGTACCGGTGGTTTTTTCTTGGCTGCTTATGATTGGATAGTTGCCAATCATAATTTAGACCGCCAAGAAAAAGAATTTTTAAAAAACTACACTTTTCACGGTAACGAAATTGTAGCGAGTACACGAAGAATGTGTTTAATGAACATGTACTTGCATAATATTGGCGAAATAGACGGAAACAGTTTTATAAATGCCAATGATGCATTGATTGCCGATGATGGAAATCGCTATGACTATGTTTTGGCGAATCCGCCTTTTGGCAAAAAGAGTAGTATGACTATTACCAACGAGCAGGGAGAAATCGAAAAAGAAGACCTCAGCTACAATCGCCAAGATTTCTGGGAAACCACTTCCAATAAGCAATTGAACTTTTTACAGCACATCAAAACCATGCTCAAGATTACCGGTGAGGCAGCTGTGGTGTTGCCAGACAATATTTTGTTTGAAGGAGGGGCTGGTGAAGAGGTACGTAAGCAACTCATGAAAACCACTGATTTGCATACCATTTTAAGACTTCCCACAGGTGTTTTTTATGCCCAAGGAGTCAAAGCCAATGTGCTGTTTTTTGATAACAAACCTGCCAGCAAAGAAGCATGGACCAAAGACATCTGGATTTATGACTATCGTACCAACATTCATCATACCCTAAAAAAGAAACCCATGATGATGGGCGATTTGGAAGATTTTGTGAAGTGCTACAATCCTGAAAACAGAAACAAAAGAAAAGCCACCTGGAGTGAAGAAAACCAAGACGGTAGATGGCGAAAGTATTCTTATGATGAAATTATAGCTAGGGATAAAACCAGTTTAGATATTTTTTGGTTAAAAGACAAAAGCCTGACAGATTTAGACAATCTGCCAGACCCTGATATTTTGGCTACGGAAATTATTGAGAATATTGAATCTGGGTTAAACAGTTTCAAAGAGATTATCGAAACTTTAGCTGAGTGATATTTTTGATTCAAAAAGAGAATAAGTTTTCTTTTCTTTCAATCAAATAATCACGATTTCTAAAAAAGAACTTTCTCATTCTTGTATATTGGCCAGGTGAGAAATGATTAATACAACTATCAGGATTATATCCCATTAAATTAGTAGTATCATCGGTTTTGTCATCATAAGTACATGTATCGCAGGTTACACAATCAATATCTTTTTCGCAATCATTTCCCATATTATTTATGCATTTTCCACAACCCTGAAAATGGCAGTAGCGTTGAGGTGGTGTGTCAACAACATAATCGCCTGGTGAGTTACACCCATTGTAGTTAGTATTATCACAATCTATCATTGTAGAATTACTATGAAACGTATGCAATAAACCAAAGAAATGACCCACTTCATGTACCAAAGTTTTTCCCATCATTTGATAACCAGAATCAGGATCAACCCTATTATTCAAAGAATTTTTTGTTATTAATACATGATCAAACTTTGTTAAATAGACATCGCTTTCAAAAGGTAAAGTGGCTTGGCCTAATACTTGCGTGTTTTCATTGATATAAACATGCAATGCACTTGGGTTTTCCCATTCAATAGTATTTACCATATTTTTATATATAGTATCAAAAACGGTATTTCCTTTGCTTGTACGGAAACTTTTGGCCCATTTACTATTGGTATCTCGGGAAATTGTTGATAACGTAAAGACTATATTAATTGAGCTAAAAAAATCATTTAAAATTGAAATTTGTTCTTTTAAGTTATTCTCGGTTGGTGTCCACGTATTCTTATTACTATTAATTATATGAAACTCAATTGGCACAAAGTATTTTCTTGGCAATAAATCTGGTATTTTCATTCTCGAATTAGTGGAAAAAGCCTTTAAAGCACTTGTGTCAGCGGAATCAAATGTCCCACACCTTCTTCCTTTTTTTTTGATAGTATCTAACTCGAATACCGCTGGTGTCTTTCCGAGATTAATTGTATCCAGTCTTTTTAAAGATTCAATTTCTAACTTGAAAAGTTGCGAAATCTTACTCTCATTGAGTTTTCCAAATCTCTCCTCAAGAAGTTGAGTTCCTTTATTTTGATTAGGCTCAACCCTTATTGTCGCGAGAATCTCATTTAAATCGCCACTTTTGCTCGATTCTGATATAAAATTATTAAACTCTTCTTCTGTTATTTTGCTTTCACTAGAACATGCCAAATCACAGGAAGATAAAAGAACTAATAAAAATAGTATAGTAAACTTTTTCATTTCTATTTTTTTGATAAATCAATACTTAAACCAAAATAAAACTTAGGACTGCCCGAAAATTTGAAAGAGATATCATCTTCTATTTCTGTAGTACCAGATACTTGGTCACCAACCTTCAATTCATTTAGTTCAGGAAACCAGGTAAATAGTACTCCAGTTGAGAGATTAATTCTATCAACTAAATCAATACCTATCCCGGTAAATAAAAGTGGCTTTTCTTTTGATGGCCCTACTCCTAATTGTAAAAAAACCGGTAATTCATTTAATGAGTTAAAGTGAAAATCCAGGTAGGTCGCGATACTTAATTCGCTATCATTGTCTTCTCCTTGAGTAATTATCGTATTCCCATTTTCATCCATATCGGTTCCGTATGTTGGAAAATTAAGGTCAGTAAATAAAATTCCTGAAGATACTTTTGGCACTAAAAAACTATATTTTCTAAAAATCAGCTTATAACTTTTGGTTTCCTTTTCTGACAATAATTTGGTCTTTTTATCAAAATCAAACTTTGTAAATTTTAAGATTACTTCATTTAATTTTCTTCTTTCTGGGATTTTGATATCCTCATGTGCCATTTGATTAAGGGTACTTACATTCCCAAATTCATTTTTTTTCAAAGATTTAAAAGGTTTTTCTAATAGATCATAGTGTTTTATTGAACTATCGACGGTGGACTTTATACTGTTGATTTGTGTTTCTATATTAACTAGCTTTTGCTCAATAATTGCGACAAGACTGCCATTTCTATCAGAAACTACTTTTTGGAGGCCGTATAACTCAGTCTTTAGTTTAAAAAAGGCACTATCTAAGCCCGTAATTTCTTCTTGAATTGATGTTTTAAGTTCTTTATTCAATCCTATTTTGAGTTCATTAGCATCAAAAGAATTTATTTCTAAAAGGCGGTCGAAAAGTTTATTCAATGATTCTTCCAAAGAGATAACTGTTCGCGAAATTGAAAACCCTTGCATTGCTTGTAAATATTTTTCGTTCTCGGTTTTCGTATCAAATTCAGCGTCGAATACTTTTATAAACGCAAATAATTCTGCAAGTTCCGGATTAGTAATCTTGTAATTTATTTCAGTTTGTTTATCCTCCTGTAACGGTTCACCATTTTTTGATTTTAATTTACTTTTAACAACTAAATCGGCATTTGTTTTTGCAATAGTGGCTATATCACTAAAACCAATTACGCCTGCAAAAGGAATTATCGAAGAATTTATTACTTCATCTGCTGCAGCATAATTTGGATCTTCTTTTATATTTTGCTCAACTGAAATACGATATTTCAAAGGATTTAAGAATTGCGAAGTCAACTCAATTTGATTCGTATTCTTTGCTTGAAAAAAATTAGTTTCTCCTAGAGTTTCTTTTTTCTTTGCATCAATTGCAATCTTGATTGCACCATTCTGCAAGTACACATTTAGCTCATTTTGCACCAATTTACTTTGTAATGCTTCAGTAACGGTATTTTCTTGTGCTGTAATAAAATTTAATGTTATCAATAAAAATAAAGCACAATAAAAGGTGGTTTTCATTAGTCATGGTTTAAAAAGTTATTTTGGTAAAATTAGATTGGGTTCTCTAGTAAAGTAATCCCCATACATAGGTATTTTTACCCTAAATCATTATAAATAAGACTATTGAAAAACAAAAAATGGAGCCAAAGCTCCAAGTAGATATGTAGAAGGGCAAACGGTAGCTTCGAGTAAATTTTGTAACCTTTTTTGGGAGCAAAATTTGTATCGAGAAGCCTGGGTGTTCCAAAAAGTTCTCGATACAACGTCTCTTTCAGGACGCCACTCGAACTGACAATGTGATATTAAAACTCATACTTCTTCTCCACCGCATACCTTAACAACTCCCCCGCACCACTAAGGCCCAGTTTACGAATCATGTTTTTACGGTGGGTATCTACAGTGCTTTTACCAATAAAAAGCTGGTCCGCAATTTGGTGGCTGGTATGGCCTTTGGCAATCAGTTGTAAAATTTCGCGTTCGCGTGAAGAGAGCACACTTTTAGAGCTGTTCTTTTCGGCATTTGGTAGGTGAATTTTTTTATCGTAATAGGTTTTGCCACTGGCTACCGTGCGTATGGCTTCTAAAACAATCTCAAGACTGCTGTTTTTTAAAATATAGCCCAGTGCCCCAGCGGCCAGCATCTGCTTTACGGCATCGTCTTGGTCAAACATGGTAAAGGCAACCACTTTGGTATAGGGCAGTTCTTTTAAAATAGTTTTGGTGGCCTCTATACCATCTAACTTGGGCATACGAATATCGCAAAGCACCACTTTAGGTTGTTTGAGGCGCACCAGTTTGAGTAGGGCTTCGCCATCATTGGCATGACCAATCACCGAGATATCATCTTCGTACTTTACATACGATTTAATGCCGTCTATAAGGGCTTGGTGGTCTTCGGCTATCGCTACAGTAATCATACAGGTATATCTATTAAAATGGAGGTGCCTTTGCCCAAAACACTATCCACAGTAAAGTTGCCTTCTAAATGTTCTACGCGTTTTTCAATAGTGGTCAAACCCATGCCTGTTTTGCTTGTATCTATTTTAGTACGGTCAAAACCTTTACCGTTATCTTCGATAATAATATTCAGGGTATCCTTATGTTGAGTGAGTTGAATACTTACTTTGCTCGCCTCCGCATGTTTGATGGTATTGGCTACCAGTTCTTGCACCATACGAAAGAGGTTGAGCTCTAAAGAGTTTTCTAATCGGTCACCCATGCCAAAATCTTCGACTACTACTTCTAAAGCATTGGTTTCCGTAATGACTTGAGCCATTTTTTTAATGGCGGGTAAAAGCCCTTGGTCGCTCATGACCCCTGAGTTTTTGCTGTGCGCCATACTCCGAACTTTTTGGTAGGCTTCTTCCAACAGTTTTTGGGCGTTTTGTAGTGCAGGGTCTTTTTTACTCACTTTAGAATTGTCAAAATGCAACTTTATCGTGGCCATTAAACTGCCCAAATCGTCATGCAGTTCATTGGCCACCCGCTGACGTTCTTTTTCCTGCCCGGCAATCATGGCATCAATACTAACCAACTCTTGTTCTTTGAGCAGGTTATCAACCCGTTCTTGTTTTAGAAGTGCTTCTTGCTCTGCCAATAGGCGTTTTTTAGTGGTATTTTTCTGGAATAGCACGGCTATACCAGTACCAAAAAGCAGGGCCAAACAGGCTGCAATTAACCAGTTTCGATTGGCTCTGACTTTCTGCTGTTCTTCAAGAATTTGTTTTTCTTTTTCAGCGGTTTCATATTTAGTTTGAATATCTTTTACATCCTTTGCTCTTAAAATCAAATTAAGGCTATCTTGAAGCACACTTTTCTTTTGCAGATAGTAAAGGGCGCTATCCATTACTCCTAAGTTAAAATATACGCTATAATAATTTTTATAAATCAAAATTTTATCTTGTTCATCTCTTTTTGGGATAGCTTTATGATTGATTTTATTTAAATAATCCAACGCTAAATAGAAATTTTTATCATCTAATTCGAGAGAACCTAAATTATAACTCAAATCATTTCGATTTTTTTGAGCGAAGTAATAAGGAATAGCCTTGTAATGATTTATTGCTTTTTTGTAGTAAAACCTTGCCTTTGCTTTATTATTAATTATAATATCATAATAAACTCCGATTAATTGCGATAGTCTGCCAGCTAAATAATACTTAGAATTACTTTCCGCTAGCGCTAGTGCCTTCAGAGCTTTAGGAAGCGGTTTCAAATCAAGTCTTTTAAAATCATATATTATGCCAATGGCACTTCCAAAATAATAATATTCAGCATAGAGTTTTTCATGTAAATCATAAGCTAATTCGCGATAAGTTTTAGCATAATCATGAAAAGTCATTACATCTTCTTTAGCCTTAAAGTGATATTTTAAAATTCTCTTTAGCGATTCACATTTTAAAATTATATCGTTTTTTTCATTAGCGATATGATAAGCCTTCAAGTAAGCGGCATAAGCGATAGAGTCTGATTTGATTGTCCTATTCTCTTCAATAGAAATATCACCTTTTAAAAGAAGGTAAAAGAAATCTTCTTTTGGACCATCTTTCGGATAAAGCATGTCCTCTATATAATAACTTTCACCTGCAACTAGTTGGCGAAAAGAATTTAGCAAAAAAAGCTCTCTCGATGACTTATTAAAGAACAAACTAGAATCAACTCCTCCTAAATCAAAGGTTCGTATTTTATTAAAAAGGTTATCCGCACTCTTATCAACAATTTTTTCCTGGCCAAAAAGCAGAGTCATCAGAGAAAAAAAAGTAATATGAGTAAGTAAATATTTATTTTTCAGATTATTTTCCAATGAAAGATTCACAAATTCTTGGTCTCCACAAAGGTCCATTCAAATAAGAAATATCTGTTTGAATTGTAGCATCAATACTCAAGCTCTCAATTTCATTTATTTTACCTTTATATTCAAATTCATCTCTAAATTTCCCTGGCGTTTCTATTTTTTCCAGCATTACTTTTATTATTCCAGCTTCCCTATTGGTAGTATAACCATTACCCATTTCTGTTCTGACATCTGTAATCTTAAAACTATCACCCGATAATCTTCTAATTGTCAACTTATTAATCTTTACTCCACGATAAGTATTATTATCAAATTCTTTAAAATCAAACTGTGCCGCCAAAGCAAAAGAATTGCCGCTAGAATCTCTGGGGCTTTCTACGAAAATTGTTTGGTGCTGATGAGTTCTATTTTTATCAATTGATAATGTTAAATAAAAAGTGGTTGCTTCTTCTGTCGGAGGAATATCTTTACATTTATCATTGCGGCAATTCGCAAGGTCATTCTCGCATACTTTCAATTCTTTTTCACACTTCGTACAACAACTATTTAATAAAGTTAATGAACTTAAAATGAAGCTAAATAAAAATAATCTTCCCATAATTTTTAGTTTTTTGGTTTGGTCAAATATTGGTTTTATTCAAATTCTAAAGAATACCCATTGTTAGGGATATTTAAAACTCTTCTAAAAATACCTACTTCTAGGTATTGCTATTTTTTGTTTGGCTCACGTTCTTTATCCCCACTGATCAAACAAGCTCATTAAAAGTAGCAGTGCCAAAGAATCGGGGGAATCTTTGGTTTGCGAACCTAATGGGCTTTTGAATTTAATAAATTGTACTTAAAATACTATAGAAAATGCCGTCTGATGTCAAAATTTAGGGCTGTGATTTACAAATACCGCCCTGAGCTGCCTTTTTCACAAAATCCAATTAAAAAACTATCTTACTCTAAAATTTATCTTCATGAAACCACTTTACCTATTCCTTTTAATTCTTGTTTTTAGTTGTAAAACAGAGACACCCCATACCCATGATACTCCAGAACAAAAAGTTAACCTCAGTAAAACCCATATCGACCCTCGCCAAGGATATTCAGAAGCTGTGGTTGTTGAGGCTAATGGTATAAAAACCATCTATATTTCTGGGCAAGTAGGTGAAGGCGAAGATTTTGAGGCACAGTTTAGAGATGCCATAGCCAAGCTTCAAAAAACCTTGAAGAATAGTGGTGCCAGCTTCACCGATGTGGTCAAATACAGCACCTTTGTAGTAGACTACCAACCCGAATATCTAGATACCTTTAGAGCGGTACGCAAAGAACTTCTTGGTGATAGTGATATGCCTGCCAGTACATTGGTTGGTGTACCCACTTTAGGCGCACCGAACTGGGGCGTAGAGATTGAAGCTATTGCCGTGGTAGCCAAATAAAGGAGATTCTTTACTACGTTCAGAATGACAAAAGAAGGTTTTATCATTCGTTAAACGCCACATTAAAAGCAGCATAAGCAATCTCCTTAAAATCTGAAATCACCTTATTGGCCAAGGTATAGTCTTGATTTTTTGAATGTGGACTTTTAAAAGCTACACAGTAAATACCGGCAGCATGCGCAGCTTTAATTCCGTTGGTGGAATCTTCAATAACCATACATTCTTCTTTTGCATACCCTGATGCTTCTGCGGCCTTTAGAAAAATTTCAGGGTGCGGTTTAGATGCTTTTAAATCGGCACCACTCAATTTGGCTTTAAAATACTGGTTTAAATCAAACCGCGAAAACACATTGTTTATGGTAATCATAGATGCTGAACTGGCCAAAACCAAGGTGAGTTCGTTTTTATGATAGTCCTTGATACACTCCAACACTCCCGAGATCAATTGTAAATCTGGGTCGTTGAAAAAGAGGTGCTTGAAAATACTCCGTTTGATGTTCACTAACTGCTGTGGCGATTGTCTCAGCTTAAAATGCGTCACCAGTGCTTTGCAAATGGCCAAAGTCGCCTGCCCTGTAAAGCTTTCATAGAGGGTGTCGGGCACCCTAATACCGACTTCCCTGAACATACCCTGATAAGCTTTGTGGTGAAGGGGTTCGGAATCGATAATGACCCCATCCATATCAAACAATACGGCTTTGAACATTTTTTTTTTGCGAAGATAACCACAACCTTCTACTTGAGCACGAATCAACCAAGACCAACTTTTAACTGGTACTATTTCCCTCAATCAAAAGGGTGCTTCCCTCATTATGGCTTTTTTAGAACATTGCTTCAAACTAGTTTAGTGGTAAATAAAAACCTTATGAGCTATAAGATAACCATACCGGAACCATGTTCAGAAGATTGGAACAAGATGACAGCAACCCAAAAAGGGGCTTTTTGCAAAAGCTGTGCAAAAGAAGTAATCGATTTTACCCATACACCAAAAAGTGTACTCGCTAAAAAGATTAAAACAGGGGCTAGTATATGTGGTCGATTTAAGCCAGAGCAACTAAACACCCCATTACCAACACTATCTCAAAGCCAGTTTAGACGCAATGCCGCTATGCTTGGTTTTACTTCACTCCTAGCATTGGGTACCCCTTTGGTTGCGCAGCACAGTACTAAACCCACACAAACACCACAGCATTATGTGGTAGGGCGTATTGCCCCCCAAGCTATAAAAACGGAGAAATATAGCATTACTGGGGTTGTCAAAGACCTTAATAATAAGCCTTTGCCCAATACTACAATTATATTGGAAGGAACTGCAACAGGCACAAAGACTAATATGAAAGGTGAATTCAGTATTGAAGTGCCCACTTCAAGAAATCTAGAAAAACAGGTGCTTTGGGTCTCCAATTTAGGTTTTGAAACCCAAAAAATCACTATCGACAAAAACACTAAACCACTGACCATTGAACTCGTCGAAGAGCTTGTAATTTTGGGTGAAATAGCTATTCAAGAATATCCTGAAAAGAAAAATGACACCATCACTAAAGTGAAAAAGCTATTTCGAAAAAAAGGTTCGCACTAATTACTTCTATTATCTTTTAGCTGTCAGTTTAGGCCTATTTTTACGACTTACATGTGGTAAATATGAATAGTTATGGCAATTTACAAAGAAGTAATAAAAGTTGATATAGTCTCCGATGTGGCTTGCCCATGGTGTTATGTCGGAAAAAAGCGGTTAGAAACCGCTCTAAAACAATGGAAAGGTAGCCCTGTAAAAGTAACTTGGCATCCGTATCAGCTTGACCCCAACATGCCTGCAGAAGGATTGGATAGACATACTTACCTCACCAATAAATTTGGAGATATAGAGCGTATTAAACCGATGACCGATAGACTTGTTGAAGCAGGTGAGGAAGAAGGTATTACTTTTAACTTTGGAGATAAATGGTTGGCAGTAAATACTTTGCCGCTTCATCAATTACTTCATGTGGCAGGCGAAGAAGGTTTTAAAGACCGGTTAAAAGAACGTTTTTTAAAAGCCTATTTTGATGAAAACCTTCATCTAAACAAACCTGAAGTACTTGCTTCGATTATGGCGGAATTTGGTTGGAGTATTAAAAAGACCGCTCAAATAGTAGCTGATGAAAATATAGCATATGCCGTAAAACAAGAGATTGCCCACTATCAGCAGCTTGGGGTAAGTGGAGTTCCTTTCTTCATTATCAACGATAAATACGGTATAAGCGGTGCACAACCCGCGAGTGTTTTTTTAGAGGCCTTTGCCCAGGTTTCACCTATTGAAATTATTAGTGAAGGGGATAGTTGTGACCCTGAAACGGGCTTATGCTAAATTGTTAATTAGCTATTCGGCAACATACTTATGTTCTAGTAATAGCTCAAAATCAATTAATTGTAAGGCTTTTTCGTGGGTTGCCTCAAGAACAACTTCTGGGGCCATGCCGGCCTTATAAGCCTGTTTCCATCTAGAGGCACATAAACACCATTTATCCCCAGGTTGCAGACCAGGAAACTGATATATCGGCATTGGGGTACTTAAATCGTTCCCCTGTAGTTTGGTGTATCGCAAAAAATCTTCGGTCATAATAGCACATACTACATGCGTACCAACATCTTCAGGCCCGGTTCTGCAAAAACCATCACGATAGAATCCTGTTTTTGGTTCATAACAACAGGCTTGCAATTCGGTACCTAATACATTTTTATTCACTTGACTATTTTTTAATTTAATGGGGCAAGGTCAAAAGTAACTTCATTTTTAGAAATCTCGATGCACAGCAAATTACCGGTTTCTTGCTAACTCAATGGTTTAATAGAGCTATCAGTATAATAAGATTAAGAACTAGGTAGAACAGGGCCGGTAGCGATTTCATTATTCCATCTCGTATCTTCATCCTAACTGCAAAACCAAGTACCATCAAAACTACAAGGCCAGCACTGGCAACTATCGCCCAAGACCTATGGTAAAAACCGGCCAACAGGGCCAGGGAGGCCACTATCTGTATATATCCGTTTAATATTCTAAATTTTGAAAGACCATACCGTCTAAACTCATTGACCATATATGATGTTGTCAAACAACTGACTCCAAAGCCCAAAAAAGACAAGGCTGAAAAACCGATTAACAGAGTTAAACTTGTTGAGAACTCTGAAAAATTTGCATATACCATCTATTTTGTTTAGCTTTTCGTAAATTTAATTAAACAAAATGGAATTGCTCGTTATAGGAATCAAAATTTTTATTTTCATCAGCACTTTAAATGTCTGGTTATTTCGCTTTAAGAAAAAGACACCGTATCGCGGAAGTTCGTCAAACAGCATGCGTGAAGAATTCGCCGCATACGGACTTTCAGAATCGATAATGTATTTAGTAGGTGGCCTAAAAATTGCCAGTGCATTGGGTTTAATACTCTCTATATGGTTTTCTTGGATAACGCCATATGCGGCCGGTTTGATGGCAGTTTTAATGCTCGGTGCTATCTTTATGCATTTAAAAATAAATGACCCCTTAAAAAAATCATTTCCTGCATTCTTATTTTTAGTGCTTTCTTTATTCTTAATTGTAGTGCATCTCTTTTAGAAAGTGTAATCCTTTAAATTTTATAATGAAGAACATCCCTTCTTGGCTTTTTGAAGCACGCAATAAATGGCAATTTACAGGTACAAAACGGCCAGATTTTGCCGAAGAACCTAAGAAAAATCAGGTTTCTGTTTGGGATTTTCCGAGGCCACCAGCTTTAGTGCAAGTGCAAGAAGAAGTTCGTGTTTTTGCAGGTGAGACTTGTATCGTTAAAAGTAAAAATGCCCTTGCCGTTTGCGAAACGGCAAGTCCGCCAACCTATTACATACCGCCTGAAGAAGTTCATTTGGAGTTACTTGTGCCTATTCCTAAGAAAAAATCACTTTGCGAATGGAAAGGCACCGCTAAATATTGGGCACTTAAGACTTCACCCAACAAAGGTATTGGATGGAGCTATAAGAATCCGTTCTCACCATTTGAAGCGTTAAAAGACTATATCGCATTTTATCCACAAACGCTCGACTGTTTCATCGGAGACGAAAAAGTGCGCCCGCAACCTGGAACGTTTTATGCCGGATGGATAACGGACCATTTAGCAGGGCCTTTTAAAGGTGACCCGGGAACCGGACATTGGTAATTCTAGATTTAAAATTCTCGGAGTTATGTAACTTCTTCGATAGTTTGCATACCTATGCATTGAAAACTTCATAGTTTTTAGTAGCTTTAAAAACACTTAAGAAAAACACGATTCCATGGATATTTTTAGCAAAATCAAAGAAAAACTAAGTCATGAGTTTATAGACATTGTCGAATGGCTAGACTACACAGATGACACCATAGCACACCGTTTTGAGCGTTACCAAAACGAGATTAAAAACGGGGCGAAATTGATTGTTCGTGAAGGGCAAACCGCAGTTTTTGTAAATGAAGGGCAACTTGCAGATGTCTTTACGCCAGGCACTTATGATTTGACCACACAAAACCTGCCTATTTTAGCAACCCTTAAAGGATGGAAGTATGGATTTAATTCTCCCTTTAAAGCAGAGGTATATTTTGTAAACACCCATTTGTTTACCGATGAAAAATGGGGCACCAAAAACCCGATTACTTTAAGTGATGAGCGTTTCGGATTGGTAGAAATTCGCGCTTTTGGTACTTACGCTTTTAAAATTTCCGATGCCGGAAAATTTATTGTTGATATTGTTGGTACCGATAACAACTTCACCAGCTTTGAAATCAATGAACACCTTAAAAGCCTTATAGCGACACGTTTTACAGATACCGTTGGCGAAGCCAACCTACCTATAGAGCTATACGCCGCCAATACTTCTGAACTTTCGGATACCTGCCAAGAGGTTATGAAACCAGAGTTCTTATCCGTTGGTATTTCCCTGGAAAAGTTCTACATCGAAAATGTTTCGATGCCCGAAGACCTCAAAAAAGAGATCTTTGAATACAGTCGTATCGATAAGCTTGATTTGGATAAATTGACCAAATTTAAAACCGCTAAAGCCATTGAAGCTGCGGCTAAAAACGAAGGCGGAACCGCTGGTGCCGGTATGGGCATGGGTATGGGCTTTGTACTTGCACAACAAATGGGTGGGCTAATGAGCCCACAAATGGGCGGTCAGCAACCTGCTGCCCAAGTAGGCGGGGCAATGCCACCACCAATGCCCGTTGCCGTGCAATATTTTTATGCTGTAAACGGAGCACAACAAGGTCCGGTAGGTATTGACCAACTTAAGGCACTTTTTGCAAACAGAACTATTAACAAAGAGAGCTTGGTCTGGAAACAAGGCATGGCCAACTGGGCTGCTTTGCAAGAGGTGGAAGAATTAAAATCCTTTTTAGGCGGCAATACCCCACCACCATTGCCTAATAATTAATCCTATTGTCATTTCGAACCGAATAAAATGAGCGTGAGAAATCTAGATTTCTCAGTCGCTTACTCCTTCGAAATGACCAGTTTTAGTTGAATTCTTGGAAGAACAAAAAACACAACATACCGAACTCAAAAAACCGTGCATTAATTGTGGGGCAGAACTAAAGTACCAGCCCGGCACCAAAAATGTGAGTTGTGACTATTGTGGGCATAAAGAAGAAATAAGCCTTGATGAAAATGGGTTTGAAGAGCTTGAACTTTACCCCTATCTCAAAGAAATGGGGGCGCAAAAGCATAGTGAGGAAATTTCTATGCTCCATTGTAAAAATTGTGGCGCCAATCAGCATGTAGAGGAAAACTACAAATCGCTTCATTGTGTGTACTGCAGCATGCCCTTAATTTTAGAGGATGCCTATAAAGAAGATTGGATTTTGCCTGGCGCGGTACTTCCTTTTCAGATAAATCAAAAAAAATCATTTCAAATTTTCAAGAAATGGGTGAACAGCCTTTGGTTTGCACCCAACAATCTTAAGAAAGCGGCACTGGACCCTCAATTTACCAAAGGGCTGTATTTGCCTTATTGGACTTTCGATGCCCAGTTGAAAGCATCCTATTCTGGTCAGCGTGGCGAATATTATTATCAAACTAAACGTGTGAGAAACGCCCAAGGTAAAACAGTGACCAAACGTGTTCGAAAAACACGATGGTATCCTGCCTCGGGTAATATTGCTGGTTTTGTAGATGATACCTTGGTCGAAGCATCTAAACAAAAAAAGGGGCGTATTCCAAACAAAATTGCGCGGTGGAATTTAAAGCTGCTGCAACCTTTTAGCTCTAGCTTTTTGAGGGGCTTTGTTACCGAAAAATATACTATTCCCCTAAAACAAGGGCATTTATCTGCAAAAGGCGAAGCACAACGCATCGCCGAACGTTGGTGCAGACAAGATATCGGGGGCGATACCCAAAGGGTAACCAGTATGAACATGAAGTTATCTCAAGAAACCTTTAAACATATTTTGTTGCCTGTTTACATAAGTGCCTATCGATTTAATGGCAAAGAATATAATTTCTTTATCAATGGCGAAAACGGCACCATATCTGGTACCCGACCTTATAGCTTTTGGAAAATTTTCTTCGCCGTTATTTTTGGATTGATCGCGATAGGATTGCTTATTTTCTTTTCACAGGGCTAGCCAAAATTGTGACCTCTAATCTAAAACGGTGTCATAAACGTATATACTTAATAACCAATAATTTATTATGATGCATACAAAAAAGTTAAACCTGATTTTGGCATTGGTCATTTTATGCCTAAGCTTTAGTTATTCTTGTAAAGACAATAAAGCTGAGCAAGAGGCCTTAGATAACGAGCTAGAACAAATAGAAGCTGTTGAGCAGACTATTGATTCTACTGTCACCACTGTTCATGCAAAAGCTGAAGAGGTAAAAGAATTATTAAAAGAATTAGATAGTATTTAAAAACAAACAAAAATGAAAAATAATTTAAAAACAATCTTATTAGCAGTGCTCTTGATCGGTTTTGTTGGAGCCGCAAATGCCCAAGGTAAATCTAAAGATAAAGCCAAAGGGAAGGATAAAGTTGAAAAAGTAAAGAAGGTAAAAGACGAGGTTGAAGAAGAAGCCGAAGAAGTGCAGGAAGAAGTTAAAAAGGCAAAGGGCAAGGGAAAAGAAATGAAAGAGAAAGCCGAAAAAATGAAAGAAAAAGGCAAAGAAAAATCTGAAGAAATGCTAGATGATGATGTAGATGTAAATGAGGATGAAATTAAAGAAAAGATTAAAAAAGAAAAAGAAGAAAAAACAAATAAAGGAAATGCTTACGGTAAGAACAAGGGTGATATGTCGGGCAAAGAATTTGGGCAATACAGAGCTTCTCAGGTAAAGGAAAAAATTGAGAAGTCAGAACAATTGCTTGATGAAGATGAAGACACCTTAAAAAGAGGCAGACGCCAAGTTGAAGAAGCCCGTGAAAGACTTGAAAAAGCAAAGAAAGAAAAATCACTTGAACCAGAAATCATCTCTAAAAAAGAGGAAAGCTTAAATAAAGTAACCCAGAAATTGGATGAATTGGAAGTCTCTATAAAAAAAGGGAAAGAAAAATTAAAAGGAAAAGCAGAAGAACTTAAAAAAGTAGGTGAAAACCAAATGTAGGCCTTCTACTGATTAATAAACGTAAAGCCATTACTAGAATTCTAGTAATGGCTTTCTTTTTTGCTATTTTTAAAATCAATTTCAATAATCAAATTATGTATAAAGTCCTTTTTTTGTTCCTTTTTTTAGCTTTGCCAACCATTGCCCAAGAGGCACAAGAGACTGATGATAAAAAAGCTATAACTGCTGTTTTAACTGCGCAACAAGAGGCTTGGAATAATTATGATATTAAAACTTTTATGAAAGGCTACTGGAAGTCTGAGGAACTAAAATTTTATGGCGCCGGTGGCGTGGTAAAAGGGTGGCAAAGTACCTTGGAACGCTACCAAAAGAGTTACCCTAGTAAAGCGCATTTTGGAAAACTTCGTTTTGTATTGAACGATATTTCAAAAATCAATGAAGGGGCATATTCGGTAATGGGGGAGTATTATCTCACCCGAAAAGTGGGTAACACCAATGGCATCTTTATGCTCATCTTAAAGAAAATGGAGGGCGAATGGAAAATTATTGCAGATACCTCGGCAAAAGTAAATTGACCCACAAAAAACTAGTATGAATTACGAATACCTTATGTATGCACATCTTGTTACCGTAGTGCCGTGCATTTTTATTGGGGCATATGTGCTGTTAGCAAAAAAAGGAACCTTAATTCATAGAAAGCTTGGTAAGGTGTACATGGCCTTAATGCTATTTACAGCAGTTGTCACCCTTTTTATGCCTGCGGCCGTTGGGGCACGTTTGCTTAATCATTTCGGTTGGATACATCTGTTTAGTTTCTTAACCCTCTGGACCGTTCCCACAGCTTACACTGCAATACGAAAAGGAAATATAAGGGCACATAAGCGCAAAATGATTCTACTCTATTTTGGTGCAATCGTGATTGCCGGTGGTTTTACTTTGGCCCCAGGCAGATATTTACACGAGTTATTTTTTGGGTAGTTTATTAGTCGGTGAACACCAAACATACCGGACTTGGCACTTTGTATTCTTTCAAAAATTCTAAAGTACCTTTCTCTAAGTCTCTTTTAAAAACAGCAATATTATCGCTTTTTTGATTGCCGACTAATACGAATTTTCCACTTGGGTCCAACGTGAAATTACGAGGAGAATTCCCTTTTGTAGATTCGCTCCCCACCAAAATTATCTTGCCATTTTCAGTATCTACAGAAAAAATGACGATAGTATTTTTACCACGATTAGAGCTATATAAAAACTTACCGTCAGCTGATAAATGAATATCCGCGCACCATTTTGGGTCGTCGTTGGTGGACTCCGTTTGAATTTGATTATAACTGCCTTCGTCATCTCTTTTTAAAACAGAAATTGTGGCATTAAGTTCGTTAAGCACATATAAGTAATTTCTGTTTTCGCTAAAAACAAAATGACGTGGGCCAGAACCCTTGCCCATAGCAATCGTATTTTGATGTGCAGGTACCCAACCATATGTTTGTTTTGAATAGCGCTTTAAGGCATCCAATCCCAAGTCGGCAACAAAGAGTCCGTCTTCATTAAAATGTGCCTTATGAACATGTGGCTTTGCCAAAGTATCCGCAGTTCTGTGGTATATAATTTGCCTATCCCCCAAACTTCCATCTTCTTGCAAATCGAAAATTGCAAGATTACCGCCAGAATAGTTGGAAACTGCTATCTGGCCATCTTCAGAAATAGCGACGTGGCAAGGATGAGCCCCAGCCGAACCTTTGCTATTCAAGACTTTTAATTCTCCTTTATCAATAGAAAAAGAGGTCACACCACCCCCTAAGGAATCATAATGTGCTGTTTCTTGTACAGCAAACAAATTCTTTTTATCCTTTGAGATTGCCAAAAAAGAAGGATTAGGCAGTTTTGCCTTTAATTCTAAGGAGTCTAGTTCACCTGTTTCAGGGTTAAACTGTAAAGTGTAAATACCTTCGCTTGAACCATCGGTATACGTGCCAACAAATAAGGTTTGTGTTTGTGTTGGTTTATTATTTTCAGAGCAGCCCATAACAAATACAAATATTATTAGTACTATAAAAAACTTTTTCATTCTTCGTTTTAATTTGGAAATATTAAAAATAAAGAAACTTAAACTAAAGTGGCTTTAATTTCCTTTCTAAGATAAAGTCCTGTAACAATGGTCGCCAAAACATCGGCAATGGGGAAGGAAAGCCAAATACCAAGTTCCCCAAAATAATTGGGTAGAATTAGTATTAAAGGAATAAAAAAGAAGCCCTGTCTGGTGAGGGTCAAAAGTAATGCCGGTATCGCCTTACCGATTGCTTGAAAATACGCTGCGCCAATGAGTTGCAAAGCGATGATAGGTGTAGCTGCAAACACCCATCTTATGGCATTTGGAGTGTGTTCTAGAACAAAGGTGTTCACTAATTTATCTTCCGCTGGCAAATCAGCCCGGTTGCTTAAAAAAAGTGAGGTCAGTGCTTCCGGGAAAATCAATAAGCCAAGAAACACGATACTGCCCAAAACGGAAGCATATTTTATGGCGGTGTAAATAGTCTCTTTTACCCTATCGTATTTTTCAGCACCATAATTGAACCCTGCAATAGGTAAAAACCCTTGTGTAATACCAAACACAGGAAATAAGGCGAACATTAAAATACGCCCGATAATGGCATAGACCGCTATCATTGCTTCTCCACCTAAGTTGAATAGAATGTTATTCATTAACAGATAGGTAAAACTAATTACGGCTTGCCTTGCTAAAGTGACAAATCCGAGAGAGCCTATTTCTTTCAGAATGGGTATATTAAAACCTAAATGCCCCCAATTGATCTTTAACTCAGAATTTTTAGAGAGAAAGAAGTACAGCACATAGCTAAAAGACATAAAATACGCTGTTGTAGTGGCCCATGCAGCCCCTGCCATACCCATATCAAAAACATAAATGAGCAAATAGTCCATAAAAAGGTTGGCCACAGAAGGGATTATCATGGCATTCATGGCAAATTTAGGTTTACCTTCTGCCCGCATCACATTATTGCCCATCATGGTATAGGCCAAAAATGGAACGCCGTATAAAATAATGATGTAGTAAATTTTTGCAGGTTCAAAAATGCTTCCTTTCGCCCCGAAAATCGGTATCAAATCATTTACATAAATCAACCCAAGAATCACCATACTTATGGTCATTACAAAAGTCAGCGTAATTTGATTGCCAAAGGTTTTTAATGCTTTTTCACGATCAGCTGCCCCCAAGGCACGAGAAATGATACTAGATCCCCCGACACCAATCGACATTCCTAAAGCCGCAATAAAAAAGGTAATTGGCAGCACCACACTAATGGCGGCAATGGCAATGGAACCTATCCATTTGCCTACAAAAACAGAATCAATCAGCACATTCAATGACATTACCAAAATACCGATGGCTGCTGGCACCGATTGTTTTACCAAAAGTTTACCAATGGGTTGTATGCCAAGTTCGTCTGAAGAGATGTTTGCCAAAAGAGCCGCTTTTTAAAGTAACAAAAGTAGCCTAAAAGCCATGACTCTGCTAATTGAAGTTTGAAAGCTTACTCTATCTTTTTCCCATTTATGGATTGCCCATTTTGGTTTAAAGTTAATGCCGCTATTTTTCCATCGGCATCTGCATTAAATTCAATGTTCGCATCAACCACTTTTAAAAAGAACACTGTTTCTGAAGATGGATAGACTCTGAATTTTGGTTGATTGGTTGCTTGTAAAAATAACTTGTTTTCCTTTCGAGTAATAGTTATCTTAAATGTCGGAGCCAATTCATAAACACCAACATATTTTTCTAAAATAGCATCTGACACAGCTACTTCTTCTGGCCTATCTTTTTGATTAGATGCTTTTAAATTTTTAGAACCTCCCAATAAGTATATCCCTAAATCATCGACACTTTCGGTACTATTGGTTAAAACAACCACGCCTGTATTTTTCTCAGAATTGAAGCCAGCAAAAGACTTGTAACCACCTGTTCCTCCATTATGCCATAGAATTTCTCCATTACCAGCATAATGCCATCCTAAACCAATTGAAAAATCACCTGTTTTAGATTTAAAAGCAGTTATATGACTTAATTGCATAGCTGATGACAGTCCCGTACTTGTTCCCATATTGGCTTTAATAAATTTAGCCATGTCTTTTGCTGTGGAACGGATTCCTCCAGCGCCAGCCAAACTAATAATATCCCAATTCTTTACTTCTTCACCGAAAGCATGCCCTTTTGCCAAATGTGCCAACATATTATCCGAAAATGTACGACGTGTATTGTCCATCTCAAGTTCTTTCGCAATCTTTTTTACAACCAGTTCCTCATAAGACTTGCCGGAATGCAATTCTAAAATATGTCCTAAAAGTCCCATTCCGTAGTTCGAATATTCATAAGCTTCACCAATGTCTCTAGTCAGCTGATATGAAGAAAGAAAATCATAAACCTGTTGGATGGAATAATCCTTAAAGGGATTTTCGGCATCTGCAGGAGTAAAATTGTTTGGCATTCTTGGCAATGCCGAAGTATGAGTGGCCAGGTCTATTAATGTTATTTGTTTTTCACCTCTTTCAGGTATTTTAAGTGTATCGGGCAAATATTTAGAAATAGGGTCTTCTAAAGCCATGTTCCCCTTTATAATCTCGTCTGCCAATAAAATGGTGGTGAACACTTTTGATATCGATCCAATTTCATAAACTGTATTCTCGTTTACTCGAGTGCCATTTTCTAGAGCAGTTTTGCCATAACTAAAGAAGTCTACTTTTTCATCTTCGATGAAAGCGACTACGATACTTACATTGTCACCATCATCAACTCTTTTCACTATGCTTTCTTTTACCTCTTTTGAAATTTGTGCAGAGACTCTGCTGCCACAGACAAGAAAGCCTAGAGTTACAAAAAATGATATTCGATATCTCATTGTTTTCAATTTAGTGTTATCAATGAGTAGGTGTTCTTCAGAAAATGTTACATAGACGAGTAATAAAGAACTACGGATGTTATATTGGCAAGGTTTCTTTAGCTTCCCATTCGTTGATCCATTTTGCCATTAAAGCTACCCAGGCATCGCCATCGTTTAGGCAAGAGATATGTTTATAATGTTCCCCACCGGCCTCTTCAAATTGCTCCTTACCTTCCATGGCGATTTCTTCTAAAGTTTCAAGGCAGTCGCTCACAAAAGCAGGTGTGATCACCGCCAAACGTTTTTTACCTTCTTTGGCAAAACGTTCAAACTCATAATCGGTGTAGGGTTTTAACCATGGGTCGCCAGCCAATCTGGACTGAAAAGATGAACTTACTTTATCTTCTGGCAATCCCAAATATGCTTTTACCAATTCGGTAGTATCATAGCATTGATGACGGTAACAAGTGTGGTGTGCCACCGAATTTATACTACAACAAGAACCATCTATCTTACAATGAAATTTTGTTGGATCTGATTTACGTATGTGGCGCTCAGGGATACCATGATATGAAAACAAAACATGGTCGTATTCAAAATCTTTTAAACCTTCTGCGATACTTTCTGATAGCACTTTTATGTAGTCATCGTTACTGTAGAAAGCGGGCATTGTCGTGATTTTCATCTCTGGAAAATACTTTTGCTGATCTTCCATAGCCTTTACCACTACCGTTTCATAAGAAGACATCGCGTAATGTGGATATAATGGCACTAAAAGTACTTCATCAACATTTTGATTTTTGAGGTCTTGAAGACCTTCTTTAATGCTCATAGAGCCATAACGCATGCCTAAAGCAACCGGCATCTCTGTATGTTCCCTTACTTTCTTTGCAAAGCGTTTAGAAATTACGATCAAAGGTGAACCTTCATCCCACCAAATTTTTGAATAGGCCTTAGCTGATTTTTTTGGTCTAGTTTGCAGAATGATACCACGGACCAATAAATTACGCAATAACGGTGGAACGTCTATAACACGTTCATCCATTAAAAACTCATCTAAATAGGGCTTAACATCTTTTGGCGTAGGGCTGTCAGGCGAACCTAAATTGACCAATAAAACTCCTTTCATCAGTATTTTTTTAAAACCTTAAAAATACAACAGCAACTTGATTTTATATTTAAAAGCATAAATAAGTTTTGTTATTGCCGCATAGAGAAAGCCAATCATCGCTTTTGATGTATTTTAGTAGTATGATTCGGAATTTTCTTTTAGTCCTTTTTTTTGGAATTTTCACCATTTCTTTTGCCCAAATAACGTGTTCACCAGCAGATAGGGCCCTTTTCAATATCAAGATGGAAAGCCTAGAAGATATCGAAGCAACTACTTTAGGCGATAGTATTGTTAAAATCGGGAGGTCTTTTTTGGGGACACCTTATGTGGAAAAAACACTTGAAATAGGTGCTATAGAAACCCTGGTTATAAACCTTAGAGGCTTAGATTGTACCACATTTGTGGAAAATGTTTTAGCCTTTACAGCAACCCTTAATACTAATGAAAAACTATTTACAGATTTTGCCAAAAATCTAGAAACCATTCGGTACAGAAATGGAGATTTAGATGGTTATCCTTCTCGTTTGCATTACTTTACAGATTGGATACGAGACAATGAAAAAATAGGTTTGGTAAAAGATATTACCACAGATTTAGGTGGCATTAAACTAGAAAAACCTATTAATTTTATGGGGACACATCGTGATTTATATCCTTTCTTAAAAGACGATGAAAATTTTAAACGAATACAAGAAACCGAAGCGGAACTAGCGAAAGAAGTTCTTTGTTATTTACCCCAAAACGAAATTCAAAATCAAGAACATCAAATTCAGTCCGGTGATATAATTGCACTAGCAACGTCTATAAAAGGATTAGATGTTACACATACGGGATTTGCTATAAAACAACCAAATGGTAGAATTCATTTGTTACATGCTTCAAGTTCTGGAGAAGTAAAAATCACTAAAGAACCTTTAGCGGATTACCTGAAAAATATTAAAAGTAATATTGGTATTCTCGTTGCAAGACCCTTATAAAAATTACCTGTCTAAAATAAACTCGAAGGCATTCTTCATCAATTGCACAAATTCCGCATCTGAATACTTATTTTTTGAATGCCCCATACTGGTGTAAAAACTGATTCCGCCATCTGGCCTTTCCCAATAGTGGGCGGTCATTCTAGCATCGTCATACGAATTGTCACCTGTATCGGAAACACGCAGCAATTCTGTAAAAGAGCTATTGAGATAACCCCCTTCCCAATAATACCATTCCTCATTATCATCCCAAGGAAAAGAAATCATTTTGGTCAGGTCAGTGTTTTCATTTTGAATGGTTACGGTTGCGCCAAAATTATTTGCAGTATGGTTGGGGCCGTTTCTTACGCTACAACCTGTAACATGCTCAGCGTACCAATCCCATTCGCCTTTTCCGCCTCCATTAACCGTTCCGGCCGTGCTGTGTCCATAGGAGTCACTTGCCGCGTGATTGGAAATGAAATGTCCTCCTTGTGCTGCATAAGCCTCTACCACATTTCGTTGAGCGCTATTTAAGGTATTCCCTGAAGTATTGGTAAAGAAAATAACATCAAAATTATTGACGCTTTCCTGGTCGTCAAAAATAGAAGCATTGTCACTAACCTCAACATCAAAACTGAGATCCGTGGCTATTTGGTTAACCATTGCTACAGATTCTTCTTTTGTATTGTGATTAAAGCCCGAGGTTTTCGTGAAAACCAAAATTTTAGCGTTATCCGTTGAATCGTCATCATTAACGGGGTCATCCCCTGACTGTTCTTCATTATCCTCTTCAGCTATGGTCATTTCAGCATCTGAACAGGAAAAGAATAAGAAGAAAATCAATAGATACTTTAGGGGTAAATAGGTAGATTTCATAATGTGGGGCTTTTCTACTAATAGATACGTTAGCACCCGATCACTTGGTCTATATTACCCGTAAAAATTGTGAAATCTACTTTCCCAATCCGCTATGAACGCTTTAAACACCAAGATATGGCACCTAAAAGATGCTGCCTAAAGTCAGGCTCAGCATATGATTCGTTGGTATGTCCTCCACCGGTATAATAAGCGCGCCCTCCGTCAAATTCATGATACCATGCTATCGGATGATTTTCACCATTGGTGCCTCCCTCATAACTGGTTTCGTCCAGATTCATTACAACGGTAACATTAGGATTCAAGTTTTTAAAATTATACCACTCATCCGTACGCTTTATGGCATCATCAAGGTGCGCTGTTGAGCTATGCGCTTTAGTCAAAACATCGATCTTGGCTTCTCTAACATTTGGGTTATTTGGGTGACCGCTAAAGTAACCCCCTACTAACTTTCCGTACCAAGGCCAATCATATTCCGTATCCGTAGCGGCATGAATACCAAGAAAACTACCACCAGCTTTTATATAATTCTCAAAAGCAGTTTGCTCGGTTTCATCCAAAACATCCATAGTAGTACTTAAGAATACCACCAGTTGGTAGTTCGCTAAATTTTCTGGATTAAAGTCTTCTGAACTTTCTGTGCGTAGCACGATAAAATTATTTTTACGGCCCATTTCGCGCAAGGCTTTCACCCCCGTTGAAATACTTTCGTGCCTATAGCCTTTGGTCTTCGTAAATACTAATACCAAATCTGGCTTTTTTGGTGGAGTTTCATTCTTAGTTTCTTGTCCGCTTACGGTCATAACAACACAAAAGATTGCTATAACGATTGATTTGATGAATTTCATTTTCTTAAAAGTGTTTATGTGGTTGAAGTTAAATATTTTTTAGGTGTGGTTCCGTATTTCTTTTTGAAGGATGCTATAAAATGACTTGCCGTACTATAGCCTATTTTTAGGCCTACCTCATTCACATTATACCTTCCGGTTTCTAACATTTTACGGGCATATTCCATCTTATAATCAAAAAGGAAGCCAAAAACCGAATCTCCATAAATTTGTTTAAAACCTTCCTTTAATTTTTTCAAGCTTAGACCGATTTCTTCAGAAAGTTCCGTCAAAGTCGGTGGTTCAGACATTCGCGCAATCATGATTTCTTTTGCCTGCCGTATGCGCCGTACATTGTCTTCATCTGCCAAATAAGGGCACTGCTCTAAATCTGCATCTTCTGTCTTATTAAAATACAACGATATTAATTCGTAAACCTTGCCTTTTACGTATAAACTTTTTATCGAAGGATGAAGACTGTAATTCATCAGTTGACTTAAAACAACAGCCATTGCAGGGGTAAGAACCTCTTGAGAATAATACTTCTTTTCACTGTTATCATCGCTTAAAAAGGGAATATAATCGGCCTCTGAAGAAAAAAGGGAATGAAATTTTCGAATCGTCATCACTACGGAGAGCAACCATGAATCTGGTTCTAAAACCACGTTTAAAGGCAAATCTTTCTGTGTGTTATAAAGCAACAAAGAGTTTTCTTCAGAAACCTCAAGGGCATAGGCACTATCGTTAAATAAAAATTTAGCGTGTCCTTTTAATGAAAAGTGAAACTGAATAAAGGTACTGTCTATACCTCTCTCGATTCGCTTTAATTGGGTTGTATCATTCTGAATTTTAAGCACATAGAAGTCTTGGTCAATTAAAACTTCATCATAAGAACCTTGAGCGATATTTTCTTTCATTTTTTAATCTTCAAAGCACAAATATAGCTATTTAGAATTACTCTAAACAGTAGAATTCTTTAATATTTTTGTCAATAAACACAGTGTTTCACAAAGAATTGGCCCAAAAATACCTCTAAAACTCCTTTTGTTGTTATTTATAGTACCGCTAGCGTTATTTTTTGATTATAGGTGATCGTACTTTTGCAACGCTGTTTCAGTACAATGAAGAATTACCATCTTTCAAAACATAGTTCTTTTTACGCAATTGGCTTAAGCTATAAAAAAGCAGATGCCGAAGTTCGCGGCAAGTTCAGCTTAGATGTACCCAAGATAGATGCTATAACCCTTGATGCCAAGAAAGAAGGTGCTGAAGGCCTAATGGCAATTTCCACTTGTAACCGCACTGAATTGTTCGGTTTTGCGCAGCACCCTTTTCAATTGATCCAGTTACTATGTAAGCATACCAAAGGCACGGTTGAAGAATTTCAAGAAGTGGCCTACGTGTACAAAAATCATGATGCTTTTAATCATTTATTTCATGTTGGCACTGGACTGGACAGCCAAATTCTTGGAGATTTTGAAATCATAAGCCAAATAAAGCAAAGCTTTTATAGATCCAAAAAACACGGGATGTCAAATCCGTTTTTAGAACGGTTGTGTAATTCGGTTATACAGGCAAGCAAACGTATTAAGAACGAAACCGAGCTATCTAGTGGGGCGACTTCTGTTGCCTTTGCATCGGTAAAATATATCTTGAATACCATTCCTGATATTTCAGAAAAGAACATTTTACTTTTTGGCACTGGAAAAATAGGTAGAAATACCTGTGAAAATCTCGTTAAGCATACTGACAATTCACATATTACCTTAATCAACAGAACCAAAGAAAAGGCGGAGGCAGTTGCAGGTAAATTTCAATTGGTGGTAAAAGACTATGGTGATTTACAAACAGAGATCCGTAAGTCTGATATTTTAGTGGTGGCCACTGGAGCGCAGCTACCAACGATATCAAAAGCCGTTATACACTCGAAAAAGCCGTTATTGATTTTAGATTTATCAGTTCCTAAAAATGTGCATGATGATGTCATGGAACTGGACAATGTCACTCTGGTGCATTTAGATCAGTTATCGCAAATTACTGATGAGACCCTGGCCAATAGAAAGGCATACATTCCTAAAGCACATGCCATAATCGACGAGGTAAAAACCGAGTTCATCAAATGGCTAGAAACGCGAAAGTTCGCCCCAGTAATTAATGCATTAAAAGAGAAGTTAATGATGATGAAAGAGGAAGAATTGGACTTTCACTCTAAAAAACTTACCAATTTTAATCAAGAACAGGCAGAATTGGTCTCAGAACGCATCATTCAAAAAATTACCAAGCAATTTGCCAATCACCTCAAAAAACCCGAGGTAGATACCGATGACAGTTTAGCGCTAATTCAAAAAGTGTTTCAGCTTGAAATAGATTCCAAATGAGCAAAGTAATTCGTATTGGAACTCGCGATAGCGAATTAGCACTTTGGCAAGCCACAACCGTACAGCAAAAATTAGATGAACTGGGCTTGAACACCCAATTGGTACCGGTAAAATCCACCGGAGATTTGGTGCTAGACAAACCACTCTATGAATTGGGTATTACCGGAATTTTCACAAAAACCCTCGATGTCGCTTTATTGAAAGGTGACATTGACATTGCGGTACACTCCATGAAAGATGTGCCTACGCAGCTACCAAAGGGTATTGTTAAGGCGGCAGTTCTTGAAAGAGCCGCCACCCAAGACATTCTGGTACATCTGGGTACGGACTTTTTGAAAGGAAAAGGCACCATAGCCACAGGGAGTCTGCGAAGAAAAGCCCAGTGGTTACATCGATATCCTGACCACTCCGTTGTCGATTTACGAGGTAATGTAAACAGTCGCCTTTTAAAACTCATTGAAAATGGATGGAACGGGGCAATATTCGCTAAAGCTGGTCTTGAACGCATAAAGCTATTGCCAAAAGATGCGGTGCTTTTAGATTGGATGACTCCTGCCCCTGCACAAGGGGCAATGCTGATTGTTGGGCTTGAAAAAGAAAAAGAAATACTAGCACAAATTGAACCGTTAAATCACCACAAAACTGATATATGCACTTCAATTGAACGAGAATTTTTGAGAACTTTAGAAGGCGGTTGTACCGCGCCCATCGGAGCTTTAGCCGAAATTAAAGACCAAACAGTATATTTTAAAGGTTGTTTACACTCTTTAGATGGCCAACAACAGTTAGAAACCTTGAAAGAGTGCACTATTGAGCTAGTAAAGGACTTTGGCAAACAATGTGCCTTAGAGATTTTAGAGAACGGCGGTAAAGCCTTGATGGAAAGCATAAAAGATGAGCTCAATACTATCCACTAGACTATTGTCACCTTCCCAGAAAGAGTTGTTGCTTAATGCAAAGCAAAATTTCGTGGACTATAGTGCCATATCCATTGAGTATTTACCTGTTGAAATTGACGAAGAATTCAACAACTATATCTTCACTAGCCAAAATGGTGTAAAAGCTTTTCTTAAAAGTATGCACCACCCTGATATTTATACTAAAAATGTGTTTTGTGTAGGCGAGAAGACAAAATTATTGTTGAAGGAAAACAACCTAAAAGTACTTGAAACGGCAGAAAATGCCTCAAAATTGAGCAAAATTATAGTCCAAAAATATAAAAACAACTCTTTTTTCATTTTGTCTGGCAATTTAAGACGGCCAGAGCTATCCGAAGCATTCAAAAATAATAACGTTCGGTATAAAGAAGTGATTTGCTATAATACTACTCTAAATTACAAGCGTTTTGACAGCACTTTTGACGGCATTCTATTTTTTAGTCCGAGTGGTGTGCTAAGTTTTACCAAAGAAAACAGTTTAACCCCTAGCTGGGCTTTTTGTATTGGAGAAACGACCGCCGAAGAAGCTAAAAAACATACCGACCAGGTGGTTATTGCCAACAAACCAACTATAGAAAATGTATTGGTACAAGCCATTAAACACTTTAATTCCCCCTTATTCATGGGAATTTAAACAAGTAACAAACTATGATCAAAAATGATTTATTTTTAAAAGCCTTAAAAGGAGAAACCGTAGATAGACCTCCGGTATGGATGATGCGCCAAGCGGGACGTTACCTACCGGAATTTATGGCAATTAAAAAGAAATACGATTTCTTTACACGATGCCAAACCCCAGAACTGGCCTCTGAAATCACGGTGCAGCCTATTAAACGCTATGGTATGGACGCGGCAATTCTTTTCAGTGACATTCTGGTAATTCCGCAAGCCATGAATATTGAGGTAGAAATGAAACCTAATTTTGGGCCCTATTTACCAAATCCAATACGAAAGCCTAAAGACTTAGATAGTGTTATTGTGCCAGACATTGAAGACACTTTGGGCTACGTCATGGATGCTATAAAAATGACCAAGGAAAAGTTGAATTATGAAATTCCACTTATTGGTTTTGCAGGTTCACCATGGACTATTTTGTGCTACTGCATTCAGGGGCAAGGAAGCAAGAATTTTGATCTGGCAAAGGGATTCTGCTTTACACAACCCGCAGCTGCACACCAACTACTTCAAAAAATCACCGATACCACTATAGCCTATTTAAAGGAAAAAGTAAAAGCCGGGGTCAATGCCGTTCAAGTATTTGATTCTTGGGGGGGAATGTTGTCTCCGACGGATTATCAAGAATTCTCCTTTCAATACATTCAACAGATAATTGATGCCTTAAAGGATGAAGCCCCTGTAATAGTTTTTGGTAAAGGCTGTTGGTTTGCTCTAAATGATATGGCTAAATCTGGTGCTTCCGCATTAGGTGTCGACTGGACCTGTTCCGCTAGAAACGCGCGCCATCTCAGTGGTGGTAAAATTACATTACAGGGCAACTTTGATCCCTCAAGGTTGTTGTCGCCACCATCGGAAATAAAAAGAATGGTACATCAAATGATAAATGAATTCGGAAAAGACAACTATATCGTGAACCTTGGTCATGGTATTTTACCGAATATTCCCCTAGAAAATGCAGGTGCCTTTGTAGAGGCGGTTAAAGAATATACCGTTTAAGATATTTATGCAAATAGACTTCGATAATTACAGCATTTCTCCCATCCATATCAAGGATGCATGGCGTTTGTGCGATTTAATGGTGTCGAATGCAGATCGGTTTGCCAACTACTTTCCAGGCACCTTAAAAGAAAATCTTAATCCTACGCTTTCAAAATTGTTTGTTGAGAAAAAGGTAAAACAATTTGAGTCAAAAGAAGAATACCTCTTTACTATAAAAGAAAATACCGATAGGACTATTATTGGCTTAATCTATGTAAAAGAGCTTCTAAAAAAAGAAGGACAGGGCGAACTGGCCTATTGCATCGGTTACCAATATGCCGGAAAAGGAATCATCACAAAATCGGTTAGTAAAATTATCGATTGGGCTTTTAAAGAGGCAGGGCTATGCACCTTACAGGTAATCGCAAATCAGAACAATATTGCAAGCACAAGGGTCGCAGAAAAGAACGGTTTTACCTGGCAAAGAACTTTTCCAAAGAACTTTCAATTGCCAAATGGAGAATTCGTTGATATGGAACTTTATGAACTTTATAAAGAGGGAACTGCATGAACCTTTTTAAGACTATAAAGCGAATTAATTTTAAAAGCTTTTGGCAGCTTGTGCTGCTAGGTATTAAAAATCCGTTCTTTATTTATCCTACTTTGAACGCAACAAGAGAATGCCTGGCAGTTTCTACTAAACATTATGGTAGGTTGCATTACCAAAATACCCCGGCAAATGCTTTCAGACATGCATTCTGGAATTATTTAATAGCCAAGAAATGTACCAAATGGTCAGAAAAGACAGATTACATTCTCAACTGGGTTAAAAACATTACCGATTGGCACGAAAACGCATTTAGGAATAGGGAAATGGCCCGAAAAATGGATTTACACAATAACCATGTTGGGCGTTGGCTTTTTAATAAACATAAAGACAAGAAGATTGAAGAAGTAATTCAAATTGTGTTGGAGTTGACCAAAAAGTCCATTAAAATTACCAAACAGGTTTCTTTGGAAAAACATCAATTTTCATTGGTTCATCTAACGGATTAATTATGAAGGATAAATTCTATAATTACATACAACAACTTCAGAACACCATCACTTCTAAGCTTGAAGAAATTGACGGTGCAGCCAAGTTTCAAGAAGATATTTGGAAGAGACCGGAAGGTGGCGGGGGAAGAACACGTGTTATTGAAAACGGTGCCGTTTTTGAAAAAGGAGGCGTAAACATCTCTGCAGTACATGGTGCCTTACCTGAAAGCATGCAAAATTATTTTGGGGTAAAAGATGCCGACTTTTTTGCTTGTGGTTTAAGTCTAGTTTTGCATCCCAAAAATCCAATGGTACCCACAGTTCATGCAAATTGGCGCTATTTTGAAATGTATGATAAATCAGGGAAGTTGGTCGATCAATGGTTCGGTGGCGGGCAAGACCTTACCCCTTACTATCTTTTTGAAGAAGATGCCATTCACTTTCATACTATTTGTAAAGAAGCCTGCGATAAGCATAATGCCGAATTTTACAACAAGTATAAAAAACGCTGTGATACGTATTTTTGGAATGCTCACCGCAATGAGGCTAGAGGCATCGGCGGTTTATTTTTTGATTACTGCAAACCAAATAAAGAAATGGACATTGAAAGATNCATACAAGGAATCTCAGCTTGATTGGCAGGAAATTAGGCGCGGGCGTTACGTAGAATTTAATTTGGTTCACGATAAAGGCACTTTATTTGGATTAAAGACCAATGGCCGTATAGAGAGTATTTTAATGAGTCTTCCGCCCCATGTGCAATGGAAATACGACCATCACCCCCAGAAAGGCAGTGAAGAAGAAAAGTTGGTTGCGGTATTAAAAGAACCCAAAGAATGGGTTTAAACCTGTAATTTTAAGAAAAATTAAAAGATGAAAAAAGCAGTTCACATTCTAGGTCTTCTATTGCCCATTGTTCTTTTTTACGCTTGTAATGAAATTACCGCCGATGATTTCGTGCTAACCGACCACAATACCCCTTTGCATAACATAAGCTACAAGTACTGGTATCCTAAAACTGGTAAAACACTTAAAAAGGATGAAGTATTCGTGGTAAAAGCAGCCAAGAAAGGTGACCAGAAAAAATTATGGATAGTTACCTCTTACGGCAACACTTCAAAAAAAGCCGAACCTATCTATTTAAGGAGGAAAAAAATGGAAAACGGCAATTTTGTTTTTCAAGTCACTTCTTGGGATACAGGCAAAAACATATCGCTCTTTTTAGGAAATATGGTTAATGATTCTACGATACATTTCTTTGGATATACGGACGCGGCCATGGAGTATGCCGCAAAAAGCAATCTTTTAAATGATTTTAAGGGGCATGTTCTTGTCAAAAAGGATAAAATTAGTTTCGATTCGATAGCGGCAAACGACCATAAAGCAGCAATTTTAGACTTTATTACTTCTCTTAGTGATGCCACGTATGAAGAAGATATCATTGTATTCACAGGTACTAATAATGAGCGAAAAATAACATCATTAATCAGCCAATGAAATTAAAAATTTACCAAATAGATGCTTTTACCGATTATGTTTTTGGTGGTAACCCTGCTGCCGTTTGCATTTTAGATGAATGGTTAGATGCTAAAATGATGCAAGCCATTGCGCAAGAGAATAATTTAGCTGAGACCGCGTTTATTGTACAAAGAAATGCAACATATGAACTGCGCTGGTTTACTCCAGAAATTGAAGTAGATCTATGTGGACATGCCACTTTAGCTTCGGCATATGTACTTTATAACTATCATGGCCATTTAGAAAATACCATTCGTTTTTATTCTCATCGTAGTGGTGAGCTACTTGTGCAAAAAGCGAATGATAATTATATGGTTATGGATTTTCCTTCGGACAAAATAGTTGCTATTCAAGGTAATACAGAGATTAATAAAGCTATAGGTTTAACACCTGAACGAACCATAAAAGGTAAGACCGACTACCTTTTGATATACAATTCGCAGCAAGAAATAGAAGAAATTGAACCAGATTTCACATTATTGAACAAATTAGATTGCCGTGGAGTCATTGTTTCGGCCCCTGGTGATAAAGTGGACTTTGTTTCCAGGTTTTTTGCTCCTCAATGTGGTGTGCCTGAAGACCCCGTAACAGGTTCTGCACACACAACCATGACCCCTTACTGGTCAAAAGTTTTTGGAAAAACAGAAATGACAGCTAAACAACTTTCTAAAAGAGGTGGAGATTTGGTTTGTGAGTATTTAGGAGAGCGCGTTAAAATTGCAGGGAAAGCTGTTCCTTATTTAATTGGGGAAATTAATATAAAGCTATAAGATGTAAGATGTAAGATGTAAGATGTAAGATGTAAGATGTAAGATGTAAGATGTAAGATAACGAAATAAGAATCACTTTAAAGCTTTAAGCTTTTCACTAAAAACTTAAGAAATGTACCCACTTATAAGAAATAGACGATTACGAACATCAGACGCAATTCGTCACCTCGTTCGTGAAACCATTATTACCCCCAGCGACTTTTTAGTTCCTATTTTCATTGTGGAAGGAAAAGGTGTTAAAGAAGAAATCGCTTCAATGCCCAATTACTATCGCATGAGCCTTGATGTTCTTGAAAAAGAAGTTAAAGAATTATGGCAAATGGGGCTTTGTGCTGTTTTACTTTTTGTAAAAGTTGATGACCAGCTAAAAGACAATAAGGGCACTGAAGCCTTGAATCCTGATGGACTAATGCAACGCGCCATTAAAACGGTTAAGAATACCTGCCCTGAAATGTTGGTCATGACCGATGTTGCCCTGGATCCCTTTTCTTCTTACGGGCATGACGGTATTGTGGCAGAAGGACAAATATTAAATGACGAGACCTGTGAAATACTGGCCGAGATGAGTGTTTCCCATGCATCAGCTGGGGCAGACTTTGTAGCACCAAGTGATATGATGGACGGTCGTATACTTACCATTCGTGAAGCCCTCGAAGATGAGGGCTTTCAAGATACCGGAATTATGAGCTACTCCGCTAAATATGCCAGTGCTTTTTACGGTCCATTTAGAGATGCTTTAGATTCAGCACCAGTAGATATAAAAGATGTCCCTAAGGACAAGAAAACCTATCAAATGGATTCTGCAAATCGGTTTGAAGCTATAAAAGAAACGCAACAAGATATTGACGAAGGTGCCGATATTGTTATGGTAAAACCAGGGCTTTGTTATTTAGATATCGTACGTGAAATAAAAAATGAAGTTGATGTGCCAGTAGCAGTTTATCAAGTTTCAGGTGAATATGCCATGGTCAAAGCAGCGGCCGAGAAAGGGTGGTTAGACCATGATTCCGTGATGATGGAACAACTAATTGCCATCAAAAGGGCAGGCGCTAATATTATTGCCAGTTACTTTGCAAAAGACGCCGTCAAATTAATGTAGCCAGATTTCCTTAAAATTTGACTACTTTTAAATTGAATACAACTAGCTTATGGGTCTCCTCGTTTTTTACGCTTTTATTTCTATTTTCTTTTCTTTTCTATGCTCTATTCTTGAGGCTGTTCTTCTGAGCATTACACCAACTTTTTTAAATGTAAAAAAGCAAGAAGGTAAAGCTTATGCCAAAGCCTTGGAAGAGATGAAAAAAGATGTCGACAAGCCTTTAATCGCTATTCTTACGCTAAACACCATTGCCCACACTGTTGGTGCTATTTTAGTTGGTGTTCAGGCTAAAGTAGCCTATACAGAACTCTATGGAAGCACAACAAGATCCATTTTTGGAATCGAGTTTACCGAAGACCTAATGGTGGGTGTCGTTTCTACGATAATGACCATTCTAATTTTAGTCGCTTCGGAAATTATACCAAAAACCATCGGGGCAACCTATTGGAAACAGCTCGCCAATTTCACCTCAAAGGCCCTAAAGGCAATGGTCTTTTTTATGAAATGGACCGGCTTACTTTGGGTCCTGCAGCTTTTCACCAAATTAGTTGGGGGCAAAGGACATCATGGAAGTGTTTTTAGCAAGGAAGATTTTACGGCAATGACAGATATTGCAGAAGAAGAAGGTGTTTTTCAAGAATCGGAATCGACTGTTATTAGAAATCTTTTGACCTTTAATGAAATTCAGGCAAAGGATATCATGACCCCAAGAACAGTAATGAAAATTGCCTCGGAAGACACCACTATTCAAGATTTTTTTGACAATAACCGCCCATTTCGTTTTTCGAGAATACCAGTTTTTAAAGATCGTGCAGATAATATCACCGGATTTTTCCTGAAAGATGAGTTGTTGGAAGCCATCATCAATAAAAGTGGAAATAAAACGCTTGGAACTATAAAAAGAGAAATTTTGATTACCAATCGGGATAAACCAATCCCTGAATTGTTTGAAAAATTTGTAGAGAAGAAAGAGCATATTTCTTTGGTTGTAGATGAGTACGGTTCGGTAAGTGGTATCGTTACCATGGAAGATGTTATTGAGACCCTGCTAGGTCTTGAAATTATGGATGAGAGCGATAATGTAGAAGATTTACAGGTTCTGGCCAGAAAAAACTGGGAAGCAAGGGCAAAACGTTTGGGTATTATTGAAGGTTCAAACGAAGTGGAGTAATGGAGACGGCCTATCTACAAACTCCTATAGGCTATGCAGAGCTAAGAGGTGATGAAAACGGATTGGCATCAATAACCGTTTTTGATGGAGATAGCCCCAATGAGATCATACCAGAAGTATTGGAAGATGCCGTGTATCAATTTTCAGAATACTTTGATGGCAAACGGACTGTTTTTGACCTAAAACTAAACCCTGAAGGTACCGATTTTCAAAAAAGAGTTTGGGACGCACTTCTTAGAATTCCCTATGGAAAAACAGTTTCTTACCTAGAACTTTCAAAGAATTTAGGTGATGTAAAAGCCATTCGAGCTGTAGCCGCCGCTAACGGCAAAAACCCATTATGGATAGTGGTGCCCTGCCATCGTGTTATTGGAAGTAATGGAGATTTAACCGGGTATGCAGGCGGGCTTCATCGTAAAAAATGGTTGTTGGAACATGAAAGCCCGGCCAAGCAGCAAAGTCTATTTTAATCCTTCAAAAAATACATCGGTGCAAAAGGTACCGAAACATTTTCTATAAGTTCTCCACCTTCAGAAATTACTAAAACACCGCCGTCGTTCAACTGCCCATCATCAGAAATATAGCCTACGTAAAACTGCTTTTTTACTTTACTATATCCTTGTACGGTTAAAATAAATTGTTTTTGTGCTACCGCCTCCGCTTGCTCAAGAATTGACCTCATATCTATTCTTTCTTCTTCATTTCTGTCAATATCATAAATCGCCGGACCAAAATTTACTGTTGAAGGTTGTGCATATTGAAAGGAATAATAAAGTTTTCCCTCCACTAAATCTACATCGAGCTCACCAGGGCTGAAAAAACGTTCAAGTTGAATCGGTGTCGATTCTAGAAGTGATAAGGTGTCAAAATCATATATCTCTAATTGTGTGTCAATGCCCAAATGGCTCTTGATAACCGCTAGGTTTTTCTCTTCATTGATCAAAAGACTTGGTGAAAATTCGCCGAAGTTTAGCGAGGCCAAAAAGTTTTTAGTGTCTAGATTGTATACCTGTACTTTATATTGATCGCTAACATCTTTATAGGCGATAAATAATTTTCTATCATAGTACAAGGGCTGGTATAAGTTTTCTACATTAAAATCTATCTGTAGGTCAGTGCTTTCAAAACTCGGTATATCGATATTTTTTAATCCTACATTTGTCGAGCCAGACGGATTGTAAAAACCTAAATGAACGGTTTCTTTACTGTTTGTTCCCCAAACAATGGAATTTTCTATGGAATTGGTAAAAAATCTAGGGAACAAATCAACTTTACCTGTATTCATATCTTTAAAGGCGAGTGAAAAATCTCCCCCTGAAAAAGAATAATATGACATTGTATTTTCTACCTGTCTTAAAGTCAAAAAGGTTCCTTCTATACCTAATTCAGAGGATAAATTAACAACATCCAAAGGTGCGGAACCTGAATTATAACGATACTCAAAAAGATTTTCTGCATTCTGACCAATAACCGTAAAGTTAACTGATTCGCTTACCGGTTCTTCAACAAAATTTTCATCTTTCGAGCATCCGATCATCAATATAATCGTCACTAATAGAAAAAAGATTTTCAATTTCATAGCAAGAAATTTAAGCTTTCAATATACAATTAAATGGACGCATAAATTTCTAATTCAGCTCATTTTACTATTTTAAACCTATGTTTTACAAAATAAATTTAGAGAACATTCTATTTCTTGATATCGAAACCGTTCCAGAGAATGCAACTTTTGAAGAACTGTCGGAAGAAAAACAGTTGCTATGGGAACAAAAATCGAAATACCAACGAAAAGACGAGTTTACACCAGAAGAGTTTTACGATAGAGCAGGAATTTGGGCAGAATTCGGTAAAATCATCTGTATCTCGGCAGGTTATTTTATTGATAAAGGAAACGATAAAAATTTTAGGGTGACCTCTTTTTATGGAGATGAGATAAAACTATTAAAAGACTTTAAAAACCTACTTCAAGAACATTTTAACCAAGCCAAACATCTGCTCTGTGGTCATAACGGAAAGGAATTCGACTTTCCTTACATTGCCAGAAGAATGCTAATAAATGGAATTCGACTTCCTTATAAGCTGGATTTATTCGGAAAAAAACCATGGGAAATTCCGCATTTAGACACGATGGAATTATGGAAGTTTGGTGACTATAAACACTTCACATCTTTAAAATTAATGGCCAATGTTCTTGGTATTCCTTCACCCAAAGATGATATGGATGGTAGTATGGTTCGAGATGTGTACTATGCCAAAAATGACCTAGACCGTATTATTACCTATTGCGAGTTGGATGTGGTTACTACGGCACAAGTTTTTCTGCGCCTACGCGGAGATGAGCTTCTTGAAGAAGAGCAAGTGAAAAAAGTATGAACACCGAACTTGATAAAATTATCCCCGTATTGCCGTCTCAAGACATTAAAAGAGACATCGCTTGGTATAAAGAACATACCGGTTTTGAAGTTCTTTTTGAAGATGAGATGTATGCCTGTTTAAAGCGCGAAGGGCTTTCTATTCATTTACAGTGGCATGCAGATACTGAAGATGACCCACTATTAGGGGGTTCTGTGATTCGAGTATTCGTAAAGAATATTCAGCCTATTTTTAAAGAATTCATAGGAAGAGGTACTGTAAATGAAGATAAGCTTCATTTGAATACCCCCTGGGGGACCCATGAATTCGGATTCTATGATTTAAATAATAATGCCATTTTTATTGTAGAGGGAATTAGCTCTTAAAAAATTTAGTGCTCTTTATACCTGAATAATCCTGCACAGTAAGAATATAAAGTCCGGATTTTAAATTCGAAACATTGATTTGCTCGTTGGCCTTGCCTCTCTTTATAGTATTACCAGAAGATGTTGAAATCATATAAACAGCATCTGATGAGGTTTTTGCATCAATATTAATTTGAGAAATAGCTGGGTTCGGATATACAGAAATAGTAAGTTCATCAGTAAAAATTGACACCGCTTCTTTTATTAATTGGGTTGTTACTCCGTTGAATACAAATTCTATTGTCTCACTAAATTCAGAGCTTAAATTGGCAGAACATACCGAACGTAAACGAACTTGATATGTTTTACCTTCTTCTAAACCTGAAATATGCATAGCACTATCCCATGTAAGCTCCGTATTCCAATTTGAGTTATTTTCTTCTTTAAACTGAACTTCATATAAGGTTTCTTCAACGGCGCCCCATGACCATGATGTGCTATTTTCATCCGCCTTATCCAGCTCAATATTTTTTGGGGCCTTCAATTCACATTGAGTCAAAGCTATACCGGAAACTATAAGCGAAAAATCTTGTGCTTCATTTGTAAGTGTTCCTTTATGTGTTATGGTTATGGTATATTCTCCTTTTGCATCTAAAATATCTACCCTTTCAAAAGGATCAACAAAGTTGTTTCCTTTAACTGCATTTGCGTTTGCTTCCGCAGCATTCATTTTCCAAGGAAAATAAGTCTTACCGTCTTTTATGATTCTAATATCTAGGTCGTTTATCAATGCTGCTGTTGGGTTATTTAAATCACCATGGTTGATAAACTGCCCTTCAGGGTCGGTCCAAGAAATAGAGGCTTTTAACGGCTCTGTCTCGTTGGCCCTTACCGTTATTGAATATGATTGCCCGTGTTCTAAACGTTCTTCAGATACTATGGTAGCATATTCATTATTGGTTAAAACCTCGGCAGCTTTTTTAGTGTTTAATATGCCCCAGCCCATCTTATAATCCGGCCCCGCTTCTTGAACGTCATCTGCGGTATGTAAAGCAAGCCCTTTGAGCGTTGCTGCCTTCATATATCCACCATTTAATTCGCCGTAGTATTCTTGAAGTAACAATAAAGATGCGGTAACACCAGGTGCTGCCATTGAAGTGCCCATAGAACTATTATAGCTCTGATTATTTTGTGAGTAGGTTGAATATATAGATGTTCCGTCGCCGGCCAAATCTGGCTTAATACGCCCATCATCAATAGGGCCAAAACTACTATAACCAGAAACGGAAGCGTCTTTTAAATCTCCTTCGCCATCTATTCTTACATCTGCACCGGCGACAACCAATCCGTTTTTTGAGGTAGTGAAACCTAACAATAAATCAAAGCCATCTTGAGATTTTCCATAAATCGGGGCGTTGTTATCTTGTTTGGTCTGCGAGTTTCCAGCTGCGACTACCATTAAATAGTAAGGCGCGTTATACATTATCTTGTCCCAATCTTGAGATACTTTTATATATGATCCAAAATACCAATCTGCAACTCTGCTTGTGTTAATACCATAAGAATGGTTCGATAATAACAATCCATTGGCCGCTGCTTCGGTTACCTCAATCTTATCCCTAGTCCAATCGTGCGTTAATGCCGTAGCTCTATAAGCTACGCCCTTTGCGTTTTGCTTTACTCCCGATGAAACCATTGTACCGGTTACCATCGTGGCATGTGCGCCCAATTCACCACCATTTGAATCTGAATTGATTACCCTTCCATCAAATTCTTGATGGGTCGTCAAGGCTACACCGGCATCCCAAACACCTACCTGCATATCCAAACCGTTAAGGTCTAAATCTAAAGCTCCTCCTTTGTGCAAGGAGTTTGCTCTAGAGACTTTGCTACTCGGCATATTAAGAGTTGTATAAAATAAAGGGGAACCATCGGTGCCAAACTCTGTTAACTCGGTAATTGTTCCGTCATCTGATTTGGTCATGAAATCAAAGTTTTGTGACCTTGACATTTTGTTAATTTGATTCAAAGATGATTTAAATTCACTCTCAAAACTTGAAATTAAAGTAGAAAGTTTCTCTTTATCATAATTGGAAGTGATGACATCTCTCTCGTTCTTAGATTGTGCGAAAAGTGCAGAAAAGCTTAAAACTGCTACTGCAAAGGGAAGTGGATTTTTCGTTTTGGCAACAAATTTGAAATAGTCCATAACTTTAAAATAGGTAAGAATTGGACTACAAATATATTTTTAAAAGTACTTTCTATAGACAAAGAGCAGGAAAATTTCGATGAAACACATGTTCTTTGGCGTTAAGCTGTTGTGAAATGTTTAAAAATTGTGGTGAAAATTCTTACAAATTATTTTTTAGAATGATATAGACCGGAAAGTGATCACTATATCCTCCCAAATACTTTTTACCGGCAAATGTTCTAAAAGGGTTTCCTTTATACTTCCCTTTCCATTCTTTTAAAAATTTAGGGGCATATATCTCCGCTTTTTTAAAACTATGGGTTCCTTTTTCATAGTTCAGAAAGCTATGTGAAATCAAGATTTGATCAAAAAGGCTCCATTCACCTTTATAATTTGCGCTACCACTTGCAGGTGAGAGCAATTGCTGCATTGGATTAATAAACCGATCGGATTCCATCAGCCTTTTAATACTATCGGAATTCGGGTCGTCATTAAAATCGCCCATGACGATAACGTTTGTTATGTCCGTAGTGGCAGATAACTCATCAAGCTTTCTTAAAATGGTATTTGCGGCGGCTACCCTTTTATATGAAGTTAAATCCGCACCATCTCTTCTAGACGGCCAATGATTAACAAACACATGTACTACCTCTTCATGTAATTGTCCCTGCACATATAAAATATCCCTTGTAAAATCTCTTAATCCGTTTTCATTGGTTATTAATAAAGGAATAGTCTGCGCTTCTATTACCCTAAAATGATCTTTATGATAAATTAAGGCGGTATCAATGCCCCTTTCGTCAGGAGAGTCAAAATGAACAAAACCATAGTTCATACCCTTTAACTTACCAGTTCTCAAGAGAGTTGCAATTACATCGTTATTTTCAACTTCCGCTATACCAATTAATACTGGTGGTGTATCAGAGTCGTCCGTACCTATTTGAGCAATTGTTTTCGCAATCTTCTTCGCCTTGATACCAAATTTTCGGTCATCCCATCGTTTAAATCCGTCAGGTGTAAAATCATCATCTAGGGTTCCATTATCATTGACCGTATCAAAAAAGTTCTCAAGGTTATAAAAGGCAATGGTATAGCTGTCATTCATTCTATTTTTAATTTAAATCTACAAGTACCTTGTCGATTACAATTCTAATTTTTTCATTTTCCGTATTCGATATCTATGATAAAGTGGAAGTAAAATAGGTATAAGTGTATATGCGCCTCCAGCATAACCCGCTGCCCTGCCGCCAAAAAAAAGTACTATTAAAATTGATAACACACAAACCGACATTAGCAATAAATATTCATGAATAAAAGTTTTGGTGATATATCTTTCCTTGTCACTAAGCTCAAGTTCATCAGCCTTTTTATTGGCATTTAAATGCATTAAAACTAGAATAAGATAAATTAGCAATAAACCTAATCCAAAACGTATTATAAGATCTTTCCATTGTAATACATTTAAATCGGCAGCGGCTAAATCTCTCCATGCAACTTTTAACGCCTCGGAATTATCGCCTAAATTTCTTTTTAGGGTGGCATAAATTGCCGTGCCAATATAGGAAAAGAGATATTTTAAAGGGTATATGTAAAACAGCAGCATAAAAATGAATAGTGCATTGAGTGCTTTTGTGGTTTTATCATGTAATCCATAATACAAGAAAAAATTACTGTGGTTGTTCCATAAACCTAATAATAGCATCGTACAGAAAATAAAACCTATAAAGCTATACATAGAGGCTTGTAATTCAATATAGGTAGTTGGTACCTGAGAAGAAATTACCAATAGCGTGATAGAGAAACCGAAAACTGCATCCGTCAGGTTTTCTAACCTAGAACTACTTAAGCCTCTATATCGAAACCCATCACTTGAAATTTTCTCTCTTTCTACAAAAAACTTCTTAGCCATAATATTTTTAGCTTTTACCTGGTAAGAACTGGAAAATACGAAAAAGCTATTACAAACATTGTTTAGCTTTGCACTTTACTTGATTTATGCTAGAGAAGAAATCCATAGAGTACGAAAAAGCGGTTTTGATCGGAATTATAAACAAATCTCAAAATGAAGAAAAGGTAACCGAGTATTTAGATGAGCTAGAGTTCTTGACCTACACTGCTGGTGGAGAGGTGACCAAGCGCTTTGTGCAACGTATGGATATCCCTAATCCAAAAACCTTAATTGGTAGCGGAAAGATGGAAGAAGTGCAGACCTACGTTAAAGCAAACGATATTGGCTCCGTTATTTTTGATGATGAGTTGACCCCGGCGCAACAGCGAAATATCGAAAAACTTTTGCGCTGTAAAATTATAGATCGCACCAGCCTTATTTTAGACATTTTTGCACAAAGGGCCCAGACTAGTTATGCACGCACCCAGGTAGAATTGGCGCAATATCAGTATTTGTTGCCACGCTTAACCGGACTCTGGACGCACTTAGAGCGCCAAAAAGGGGGTATTGGTATGCGTGGACCCGGAGAAACAGAGATCGAAACCGATAGACGTATTGTACGCGACCGAATTTCTTTACTTAAGAAGAAACTGGGCAAGATTGACCGTCAAATGGAAACACAACGCGGCAATAGAGGAGCACTCGTAAGAGTTGCCTTAATCGGATATACCAATGTTGGCAAGTCCACTTTAATGAATGTTGTTAGTAAAAGTGATGTTTTTGCCGAGAATAAACTATTCGCAACCTTAGATACTACCGTACGGAAAGTAGTTATCGGTAATTTACCATTTTTACTAAGCGACACTGTAGGCTTTATAAGAAAGCTCCCTACGCAATTGGTAGAAAGTTTTAAAAGCACATTAGATGAGGTACGAGAAGCTGATTTGCTCTTGCATATAGTAGATATATCGCACCCTAACTTTGAAGAACATATTGATTCTGTACATAAAATTCTTGATGAAATAAAAAGTGCGGATAAGAAAACCATTATGGTGTTCAATAAAATAGATCAATATGCTCCTGAAATTATTGAAGAAGATGATTTGGTAACCGAGAAGACCAGCATACATTTTACTTTGGAAGAGTGGAAAAAAACTTGGTACAGTAAAATTGGAGATAGAGCCCTTTTTATTTCAGCCTTGAATAAAGAGAATTTAGATTCATTTCGAAAAAGAGTTTATGACGAAGTAAGAGAAATTCATGTCACCCGTTTCCCTTACAACAACTTTTTATACCCAGAAAATCTCGATGAGTTTTAAGCGGATTACCGTTCGTCGATGCGGTTCATCGATCAAACCTAACCTTTCATTTTCAAGACCACGTTTTAGACCTAATTGACAACATATATTTTTAATTCGATATGCTTGAGCGTAGATTTGAAGTGTTGAATTATTAGTGTTGTTCCCAAATCTTTCACTCCTAATTTGACCATTAAAAGAATTTAATGCCCCAATTTTATACCTACTTAAATAAAAAAGCCTCAACAAATGTTGAGGCTTTTTTGATTTATGTATTTATTATTCTTTTTAGAAGGAATAACTCAACCCAACTGTGTAAAATGATTGTAATTCATTGTCTAAAGTGTCAAAAGTAACAGCATTACCCAATGTGTTTACTTGATAGTTTAAAGCTTCTTGTTTGTTATTACGCAAACCAAAATCAAAACCTACGCCTATCCCTTTCCATAAAGTGTACGAAAAATTGTTTGTCCATGTCCAGTTGCTTAAATCACTAGTTTCATAGCTTGAGAAAATAGACAGATTAGATTTAAATCCGATTGCTCCAATTTTGCGAGTGTAATCCGCTACAATTTTAGCACCTAAAGAAGAGTTAAAAATAGTGTCATCATCTGCAAATACAAAATTGTAGTTTAAGGGATGGATTACAACTATTAGATTTTCTATTGGCGTCCATGTACCACCAACACCTAAATCTAAATACCCTGGATCATTAAAATTGTTCAATAAAGTTGTTCGATACTCTCCCAAAGCGGAAACAGCAAATGTTTTACTTATATTTCTACCATATAAGGACGTCAATTGAAAAACATCTGTAAGTGCTTCAAAATCTTCAGAATCCGTATCGATGTCTTTGTTGTCTAATTTTACCCAACCTAGGTTAAGGTTTAATGAGTTGTTCCAGAAAAACTTCTCTTGCTTTAAGTTCGCAAAAGCGTTACCTGTAATACCTATATTACCTGAACTGTTGTTTGGTGTTCCTTGCGCAAACCAATTGTTGAAATTGGACAAGCTGCCCCCAATAGTTCCGAAAGCACCTTTTCGCCATCCGGGCATACCATCGATTTGGGCTTGAAGTGCATCTACACGACCTTGTATCGGCCCTGTTAAAGCCGCTATTGAATCTTTCTTGGAAGCAATCTGAGCCTCTAGCTCCTCTTTTGTCTGTGCATTTATTAATGCAACTGTAAAAACCATAGCTATGGCCAAAATTGTTTTTTTCATAATGTAAGTGTTTTGTTCATTAGAAACGCAAAAGTAAGAATTGTCACATTCTTTTTAGATATAGGCTCTACTTTCTCTTAAAAAGAGGTACCGAAGAGCAGGCTTCGCCATACATAACACTTTTCGCTACAGTTTGTATTTTGGCAGTTGCCAAAATATAGGCATTTTTGGGTACAGGTTTATTGGAACATCCCTTAATGATAACGGGTTTGTCTTTAAACGTGGTAAGATCTAAATCTTTGAGAATAGTTAGATAAATTGAAGATTCTAAATGTTCTAAATCGCCCACAACTATATTCTTGGCATACGGCCCCAATTTAGAAGCTATAAGCATATAGGCCCACCCGGGAATAATAGCATCGCTTGAACAGGTCAGTGCAATATGGTCACCTTGGTACTGCGTCCAATTATGCTCTTCAACGAAAGCCCTAAATTCTTTTTCACGAAGAATCAGTTCCTCGTACAACCAATCTTTGATATCAAATAGAACACGTTTACCTTCAGGATATAGCTCTTCTAAATCAAAGGTGATCAGTTTGCTTTGGGCAACTCTATTTATGATTTCTTTTTCCATTTCCGGTCATTCCCGCGAAGGCGGGAATTTTTATTTTTTACAGATTCCCGCCTTCGCGGGAATGACAAATCTATAATAACCCCAACTCTAATTTAGCCTCTTCACTCATTAATTCTTGGGTCCATGGCGGATCAAATGTTATTTCTACCTCAACATCTTTAAGTTCGTCTAAAGACTTTACCTTTTCCTCTATTTCGACAGGTAAAGATTCTGCAACAGGGCAGTTAGGCGAGGTAAGGGTCATTAGAATTTTGGCATCATATTCTTCGTTGATAAAAACGTCATAAATCAGGCCCAGTTCATATATATCAACCGGTATCTCTGGATCATAAATTGTTTTTAAAACCCTAACTATCTTTTCGCCTAATTCGGTAGTATCTATTGTAGTTTCTTCGCTCATTTTAATTCAATTGTGTTTGGTAGGCAATTGCGTATAACTTCAATTGTTTTATCATACTTACCAAACCGTTTGCTCTTGTGGGGGATAAATGTTCCTTTAAACCAATCTCGTCTATAAAATCGGTGTTTGCATCTATAATATCTTGTGGTTTTTGATTGCTATAAGCTCTGATAAGGATCGCAATAATACCTTTTGTAATTATCGCATCACTATCAGCAGTGAAAACGAGTTTGTCATCTTCCAATTCTGCATGCACCCATACTTTACTTTGACAGCCTTTGATAATATTATCATCGGTCTTATAGCGCTCCTCTATTAAAGGCAGTGACTTGCCCAAATCTATCATATACTCATAGCGCTGCATCCAGTCTTCAAACATTGAAAACTCATCAACTATTTCTTCTTGAATGGTCTGAATGCTCATTTTCATCTATCTTTTGCTTGCAAAATTAATACATCTGAACGCCTTACTCAACTATTTGAGAAAGTGTTAAGATTTTAGATATAAAAGCTTCTAATTCTTTAGGAGGATAACCATGATCAAAGTCATAATCATATTGACTTTCTTCAACTACAAAACTCGCTGTTGCCATAGGTGCGGCATCATAAGAACTTTTTGATTCATTTGAAAGAACAACATTTTCAAAATCAATCTGATTGAAAATAGCGGTTAGCTCAGTTTGTTGTACTTCCGAAAGATTAAGTTCTCTTTCTTTACCACCCCGCTGTTCAACTACAGATAAGACATTATTTCCTATTGAAATGGCCAGATAAAACCCTCTTGTTTGGGCAACGTAGTCGAATTCAAAATCCCTTTCTTGACAATTGCTAAAACTTAGCATAAATAATAAGGAACCGATAAGTGTTTTCATAGAATTTAAAGCTACAAAAAAGGCATCCAAATGGATGCCTTTTTACTACTTAAATGTATCTAATTATGGTAAAATACTTTCTCTTGCTCCACCTGCGGCAAACAAGGCTCGCATTCTTTCCGATTGACCATTGGTAAACATATACATACATCTATCATCAACATAATCCATATAATTCATAGTCATATCCGTTGTTCTACATTTTGTTGTTGGAAAACTAGGACAACCGTAGTTTGGACTATCTGAAGATGGTGTATCTGCCACGAAATCGTCTCTTTTACATCTACCATCTCCCCATATATGTCTAAGGTTTAACCAGTGACCTACTTCATGGGTCATTGTTCTACCACCATCAAAAGGTGCTGTTGCAGTTCCAGTAGTTCCAAAAAATGCCGTGCCAACTACAACGCCATCGGTAGCAGCATTGCCTCCAGGAAATTGTGCATAGCCCAAAATTCCACCACCAATATCACCTACCCACATATTTAAATGCGTGCTTGGTGTTACTACATCTGAACCGCCTTGAGCATCGAACTTAATCGCATCATTGGTGCCAAATGAAGTTCTAGTGGTCGATTTGCGAATTACCCTATCCAAGGTAAACTGAATATTTACATCACCAACATTAGCTGAAAATAAAGAAGGTACTTGGTTAATATCGTTATTCGTTGCGCTAAAGTCATCATTTAAAACCGCAATCTGACTTGCTATTTGCTGATCACTTATATTCTCTGTGGCGTTATTGTACAATACGTGAACAATAACAGGTATAGTAATTGTACCAAGATTATCATCTACAGGTGGTTCAGGGTCACCGCCTCCACCTCCGTTGCCGTTTCCTGGCTTATCCGGTTTTTTCGAAGCAATAAATTTTCGAACCTGGTATTCAACATCAAACATCTTCTTCTCAAGGCCAGGATTTTCTTTTAATTTTTGATTTAAAACTTTCATCGTGTGACATCCTCTACCTTCATTTCCTTTTCCTGCGGTTGAAGTTTCGTCAGCTTCGTCCGTGTAAACGAAAAAGTCGCTCATGTCGACTTGCACCTCTTGAAAGTCATTAATTTCGGGGGATTGTTCCTTTTCACAAGAAACAGCTACAACAGCACAAAATGCCATTGTAAAAACTACTTTTTTCATAAAATATATAGTTATAATGGTTAATAATGGGCCAGAAGATACTATTATTTAACAATTTGCCAATAAATTGTTAAAAAAAATCGATAAAGTGTAAAAACTATGTTAAGGAGTTGTGGACTACGAAAGCATCATTTTAGCACGTTTTACGCCTTCTACCAATACATTGACCTCGTCTAAGGTGTTATAGAAACTAAAGCTCGCGCGAACGGTACCAGGAATTTTATAAAAATCCATAATCGGTTGTGCGCAATGGTGGCCTGTGCGCACTGCAATGCCCAATTTATCCAATATACTGCCAATATCGTAAGGGTGTATTCCTTCAATATTAAATGAAATTACCGAAGTCTTCTCTTTAGCGGTACCATATATTTTGAGTCCTTCTATTTGTAATAACTTTTGCGTAGCATATTCTAATAGCTCGTGCTCACAACTGGCAATTGCATCAAAACCAATACCGTTCATATAATCCAAGGCAGCACCAAAAGCAATTCCTCCACAAATATTAGGCGTGCCTGCCTCAAATTTATGGGGTAGATCTGCATAAGTAGTTTTTTCAAAAGTTACTTCCGCTATCATTTCCCCACCTCCTTGGTATGGTGGCAATTTATTGAGCCACTCTTCTTTACCGAAAAGCATTCCAACTCCTGTAGGGCCGCAAACTTTATGGGCAGAAACGGTGTAGAAATCAACATCCAATTTTTGAACATCAGCTACTAAATGAGGGGCAGCTTGAGCTCCATCAATTAAAACTGCAGCACCTACCGTATGTGCTTTTTCAATAATTTCTTCAATAGGATTAATCGTGCCTAGAGCATTGGAAATATGGTTGCAGAAAACAAGTTTGGTCTGGTTTGTAAGTAACTCACTGTAAACATCCATAAGCAATTCACCATCTTGGTTCATGGGAATCACTTTTAATTCGGCTCCAGTGCGTTCGCATAACATTTGCCATGGAACAATATTGGAATGGTGTTCCATAGCCGAAACCAAAATTTCATCTCCTTTCTTTATAAGCGATGAAAATCCGTTTGCCACAATGTTAATACTATGGGTAGTACCCGAAGTAAAAATTATCTCATGAGATTTTGCCGCATTAAAATGTTTTTGGATTTTTATTCTTGCTTGCTCGTACTTATCGGTAGCTTCTTGAGACAAGGCATGTACCCCACGGTGAATATTGGCATTATAATTTTGGTAATACGCTGTAATTACATCTATTACCTGTTGTGGTGTTTGTGAGGTAGCTGCATTGTCTAAATATACCAAAGGTTTTCCGTTTACCTCACGCTTAAGAATGGGGAAGTCTTTTCTTAATTTAAGTACGTCTAGCATAGTGTTAAAAATAGAAAACAAAGATACTTGTTCTCGCTCTCAAAATAGTCAGACAGTCCGTATTTTAATAGTTATTTAAGTAGCGTCAAAATTTAAATCCTACTCCAATTCTTATAGTATTATATCCTTCTCCTGAGTTTATTGATTTCAAATCTATAAAATCATATTGGGCTTGTATAAACCATTTATCAGAAATATCATAGATAATCCCGAAATTAAAATTGAATCCGTGAGCTGCATCTGGAGTAAATGATATTCCACTGAGATAACTATAACCTACACCCAAACTAGGTCTTAATTTATCAGAAAAAGGTAGATTAAACTCCGTAAACAATCTGGGCTGGAAGATAAAAATGTTATCATCAGAATTTGCCATCGAAAAAGAGGTATTATCAGTTAAATAGCCAACATTCATTCCGAGTCCTAGACTTAAAAGATCGGTGTTTAGAAATTTATATTTTATGCCCAAATCAATAACAATATCTGATTGGCCTAACCCATTTGCCGGAATTAAGGAAAAATTAGACTCTACATTCCAATTTCTTTCTTGTTGCGCGAAGGTGTTTACAGATACCAGGAATACGGTTGCTAGAAGTAACTTTTTTACCATGTTTTTGATTGTTTTTAGTTAAGACTCCCTAAACTAATCCAATCAATATTTGAAAAAATCTAACGCCTCGTTAAAGCTATCACAAGTAAGCGTTAATAGTAGCACAAGGAATTCTTAAATCAACTAGAAGATGTAATACCCCAAAGAAAGTTGAAAAACCGAGTTGTTGTTTTTAACATCTCCTATACCTCCTCGAGAGATGTTCGAAAAACCTCTGAAATATCCCAATTCTATAAAAATACCCTCTGATATATCATAAGATACGCCTAAGACATCACCATAGTCTAACTCAAAGTCACCACTACCAGAAAGCTTATCTTCTTCTACTGAACCATCTTCATTAGTAACTTTAGAATTTGTTACCCTATTTAAAAGAAACCCAAATTGTGGCCCAAAATTTAGCCCTATTTTATTATCAATCGAAAAACCAAATATTAGCGGTACATTAAGGTAATTTAACTTGTTATTACTTTTAAAACTGAAAGAAGAAAATTCAGAATCAAAATTCCTTATTTCTGAACTGTTAGCTTTTTGCCTATATCCTTGAGAAGAAAATATTAATCTAGGAGAAAAATTAACTCTATCAGATAATTGAAATTTTGAAGTTTATCCCGCATGAAAAGAAATCATATATTTTGGGGGAAAAGTACCATTCTTTCTAAAATCTCCATAAAGACTTGTATAATTTACTCCTCCAATAAAACCTATTTTTTTATCCTGAGCAACTATAAGTTGTGTTGATAGAATAAAAACTAAAAGCAATGGCAAAATCTTAGATTCGCTTATTTTCATTTTTGATTGGTCTATTTTTTAGGAGATTCCTGCTTGCGCAGGAATGACAGTTAATTACAAATCAAACCCAAGATTGACCCCGAGCTTTTTGGCAATTAGTTTGTTGATTCTACCTTTTAATTCAGGAATACGTACGCTTTCCAATACATTATTTGCAAAGGCGTACATTAATAAAGCTCTGGCTTCTTTTTTCGGAATTCCGCGAGATTGTAAATAAAACAAGGCGTCTTCATCTAACTGACCAATAGTGCACCCATGCGAACATTTTACATCATCTGCAAAAATCTCTAACTGTGGTTTTGTATTGATGGTAGCTTTATCACTAACCAAAATATTATTGTTTTGCTGAAATGCATTGGTTTTTTGGGCTATCTTATCTACGATGATCTTACCATTAAAAACCCCCGTCGAATTCTCGCCGTAGATGCCTTTATAGTCTTGGTGACTTTCACAATTCGGTTGAATATGATGTACCAAGGTATGATGGTCTACATGCTGCTTTTCGCCCAGAATAGTAACTCCTTTCATGGTAGAGTCCATATACTCCCCATTTTGGTAAAAGTTTAGGTTATTACGGGTGAGTTTTCCTCCAAAAGAAAAAGTATGCACATTCACATTACTCTTACTTTTTTGGTTGATGTAGGTGTTATCTATTAATGAAGCTGTTCCTGCATCATTCTGAATTTTATAATAATCTACAATCGCATTTTCAGCTGCAAATAGCTCTGTCACTGAATTCGTTAAAACCTCATTTGGGGTAAGACTCTGATGACGCTCTATAATCTGCACCTCGGCATTCTCTTCAACAATGACCAAATTTCTCGGCTGCAAAAGCAAAGAGGCTTCATTACCGGTAGAAAAGTGTAGTATTTCCACAGGTTTTTTAGGCATCTTGTTCTTTGGAATATAGATGTATGCCCCTTCTCGGCTGAAAGCGGTATTCAATGTCGTTAGAGACTCATCTTTAGAAGCTACTTTGTTAAAATATACATCTATTACCTGTTTGTACATTGGCTTGGTCAATGCCGAGCTCATCAAACAAATGTCTACACCATCATGGGTAGTTTCCGATAAAAAAGAGCTGTAAATACCATCTATAAAAACAATTTTATAGGTATCTATTTCATGCAGAAAATAGCGTTTTACATCTTTGTATTCCAATGCGTTTTCTTGCTTTGGAAAAATGCTAAAATCTATTTTCTGAAGGTTATTTAAGGATGTATATTTCCAGGCTTCATCTTTTTTAGTGGGAAAACCTTTTGCCTCAAAATTCTTTATGGCTTCTGAACGAATGTCATGAACAGGATGTTCAACGTCTACGTTGTTTTCGAACGCCATAAAGGAGGAAATTAATTTCTCTTTTAAATCCATTTTCAAAAAGTTTAAGGTTTTTCTAGTTTCATGTTTAAGGTTAGTTTTCCTTGAACTTGTTTCCTTTGAAATCCTTTTTATTTAAATAGTTAATAAAATTCGCTATCCTTCGACTTAAAGTTTCATAGTCTGCAACCAATTTTTGTGCCTCCTTATCAGTTATGTAATCATTATCAAAAACGCAATAAAGTTGCGACCTGGTTTCTCCTGCGGAGGCCTTTGCAATAGATAAGAACTGTCTAAACTCTAAATTTCCATATCTTTCAAAACCTTCAGCGATATTATCCATAACAGAACCAGAAGATGCCTTAATTTGATCTCTTAACCTGAAATCGGATTTTAAATCTGTCGTCTTAACAATTTGAATAATCTCTTTAGATAACTCTCTTGCCCTTTGCCAAATTTCTAAATCTTCAAATTTCTTTATAGTCGCCATAGCTTGAAACAAAAGAAACTAGAAATTAAGCGATAACACCGTTCTTTATCCAGTCGTATCCTTTTTCTTCAAGCTCCATAGCCAATTCTTTTCCGCCAGACTTCACTATTTTACCATTATGTAAGACATGAACAAAATCAGGGACGATATAATCTAACAATCTTTGGTAGTGCGTAATTACGATAACAGCATTATCCTTACTCTTTAGCTTGTTAACGCCATTGGCAACAATTCGCAATGCATCAATATCTAAACCGGAATCCGTTTCATCCAAAATGGCAACTTTAGGTTCTAGCATGGCCATTTGAAAAATCTCGTTACGCTTTTTCTCTCCTCCCGAAAAACCTTCGTTCAATGATCTAGATAAAAACTTCCTATCAATTTCAAGTAGTTCAGATTTTTCACGAATAAGTTTCAACATATCTTTAGCAGGCATATCTTCCAAACCTCTAGCCTTACGAGATTCATTGATTGCCGTTTTCATAAAATTCGTAACGGAAACACCGGGAATTTCTACTGGATATTGAAAAGAAAGAAACACCCCTTTGTGTGCTCTTTCTTCAGGAGCAACATCTTCTAAATCTTCTCCATTCAATTCTACCGAACCCTCGGTTACCTCAAATTCTTCTTTGCCTGCGATTACAGAAGCTAAGGTACTTTTACCTGAACCATTCGGCCCCATAATAGCATGAACCTCACCTGCTTTAACCTCAAGGTTTATTCCTTTTAGTATTTCTTTATCCTCTACTTGAGCGTGTAGATTATTGATTTTCAACATCGTCTCTTAATTTAAATATTTAGGTGCCTTAGGCATTTTATTAAAATCTTCTTTTTGGTGCTGCAAGTATACTTTCGCATTCTTTTCTTTGGCAAAAGCCTCAAAAGCATCCATACTTTTCAATGTTTGTTGCACATCTGTATTAAAAACCGGCACACGTTTGTGCTCTCTATTTTCATAGGTATGGTATAAATCCCCGGTTAAAAGTGTTGGCCCATTTTCCACCAAATCCAAATACAATACTTGATGCCCCGGGGTATGGCCAGGCATTGATTTTATCACTACACTTCCGTCACCAAAAACATCATAATCACCATTTAGTTTTTGTACGTTGGTAAGCTCTTTTATTGCCTCGTATAGACCAGCATTTTCACTATTCTTAATTTCATCACTGGTAACCATTGCGTACTCCGCCTCTTGAACCAGCCACTTGGCATCTTTAAAAAAATTGGCATGGCCACTATGGTCAAAATGTGAATGGGAGAGTGCGATATAATCAATATCGTCAGCTGTCATATCGATACTTTTTAACTGATTTAGAACAGAATCCCTTCTTGAAATAGTGAAGGCACCACCCGGAGGCGTCACAGGTTCTGGGGAAGCCACTAAAGCTTCAGGAAGACCTGCATCCCACATTAAATTTCCTTTAGGATGTGAGATCACATAAAATGCATCGGCAAACTCTTTAGATTGCCCATGGTAGGTAGTGTCTTGAGAGAACAACTCCAAATTGTTCACCATAACAGTACCCCCATCAAAAGTATACAGTTTTACTTCTGGTTTTTCTGATTTTGTGATAGCTTCCTCGGCTTCTTTTTTTATCTCCTTACAAGAAAAAAGCGTTACCGAAATTAAAAATGTGAGTAGTATTTTTTTCATTTTCATGTTTCTATTAAAATCTTAGGAATAATCGACCATGCTAGCAGAACACCCCTAAAGTCCCTTCGAGGGGACAATCCAAAAATTAGCCTACCGAACCTTCTAGGCTTATTTCCAATAGTTTTTGAGCTTCAACGGCAAACTCCATTGGAAGCTTGTTGAGCACTTCTTTACTAAAACCATTCACTATTAATGCGATTGCCTTTTCAGTATCGATACCTCTTTGATTGCAATAAAAAATTTGGTCTTCACCAATCTTACTGGTCGTTGCCTCATGCTCTATTTGAGCCGATTTATTTTTAGCTTCGATATATGGAAAAGTATGCGCACCGCATTCGTTGCCCATTAACAAAGAATCACATTGCGAAAAATTTCTTGCGTTTTCTGCTCGAGAACCAATCTGAACCAAACCTCGATAACTGTTTTGTGATTTTCCTGCAGATATACCTTTTGAAATAATGGTACTCTTCGTATTCTTGCCCAAGTGAATCATTTTCGTACCCGTATCGGCTTGCTGAAAATTATTGGTAACGGCAATTGAATAGAATTCACCAACCGAATTATTTCCTTTCAGGATACAAGAAGGATATTTCCAAGTGACTGCAGAACCTGTTTCGACTTGGGTCCAAGAAATTTTGGAATTTGTCTCACATAGACCCCTTTTCGTTACAAAGTTGTAAACACCACCTTTACCCTCTTTATTCCCCGGAAACCAATTTTGTACCGTTGAATATTTGATTTCTGCATCATCTAAAGCAATCAATTCCACAACCGCGGCGTGCAATTGATTTTCATCACGTGAAGGTGCGGTACACCCTTCTAAATAACTTACATAACTGCTTTCGTCGGCTATGACCAAAGTACGTTCAAACTGACCCGTACCCCCTTCATTAATTCTAAAATACGTCGATAGTTCCATAGGACATTTCACCCCTTTCGGAATATAGCAAAAAGAGCCATCTGTAAAAACTGCTGAATTTAATGCAGCATAAAAATTATCTTTTTTAGGGACAACCGTACCCATATATTTTTTAACCAATTCAGGGTGTTCTTGAATTGCCTCCGAAATCGGCATAAAAATAATACCCTTTTCGGCCAAAGTCTTTTGAAATGTAGTGGCTACGGAAACCGAATCTACAACAATGTCAACCGCGACATTTTGAAGCTTTTTTTGCTCATCTACAGAAATTCCCAACTTCTTGTACATCTCAAGTAACTCAGGATCTACATCATCTAAAGTTTTGTTGGGGTCCGCTTTTTTTGGTGCGGAATAATAACTTATGGCCTGAAAATCTGGTTTTTCATAACGAACATTCGCCCATTCTGGTTCTTCCATCTTTTCCCAAATGCGGTAGGCGTCCAAGCGCCACTCGGTCATCCATTCCGGCTCGTTTTTCTTCTTGGAAATAGCACGGACAATGTCTTCGTTTAAACCTTTTGGAAAAGTATCCGATTCTATATTGGTGTAGAAACCATATTCATACTCTTTGGTTTCTAACTCTTTCTTTAATTCCTCTTCTGTATATGCCATCTTCTAATGTCTCTTTATAATGAAAAGCTTTCACCACAGCCACATGTTCTTTGGGCATTTGGGTTATTAAAAACAAAGCCCTTACCGTTTAAACCGCCAGAATATTCGAGGACGGTTCCGACCAGATATAAAAAACTTTTTTTATCGACTATTATTCGAACATCGTTATCTTCAAAAACCTTATCGGTTTCACCCATTTTATTATCAAAATCCAATTCATAGGAAAGACCGCTACAACCGCCACTTTTGACCCCTACACGCACGTAATCTTTTGTAGCATCAAACCCTTCCTCAGTCATTAAGTTGATGACTTTCTGTTTAGCTGTTTCTGATACTTGAATCATAATTAACTAGATTAAATCTAAATAGCTTACAAATATAGACGATAAGTAGGATTTCTACCTATTTCCTAACATTATTATAACGTATGTTTTAATAAGGGTTTTCTATTAGACCTGAATAGAAACTAATTGATTTTTGCAACAACCAAATCTACCCCTCCTTTATGTTTAATCTCGGGGAAATCACCACTGGCCGTTTCTCCAACGACAAAAATGCTACCATCATTGGCTTCAATAGCATCATAGGCAAAGTCTAAATCTGTACCTCCCATAGAAACTTCGTTTAGAAGATTTCCTTGGGCGTCTGTGGTAAGTATCCAAAAATCATTTTCTCCTTGGTTTACCGATACATCTTTATCAGCGCTTTTAGAATTACCCGATATGATAAAACCGCCGTTTACTGCGAGATTTACCGAGTCGGCAGAATCGAACCCACTACCCCCATAACTGTGCTGCCAGATTAGCTCTCCAGCAAAACTTATTTTTATCAACCAAACATCAGAGCTTCCGTTGTTTTCGGTTACTTGAGTATCGTTACTAAAGGTATTACCTACGATTACATAATTACCATCCGCTGTTTTTGAAATATCTCTTGATTGTTCTATACCTGTGCCTCCAAAAGACCGCTCCCACTCTAAACTACCGTTCTTATCAACTTTTACTACCCAAAAATCATAGCTTCCTTTTGGGTCAGAAATGTCAAAATCATCACTTTCAGATGCTCCTGAAAGTATAAATCCGCCATCAAGTGCATTTATTACACCGAATGATCTATCATTATTGGTTCCTCCAAAAAATCTACGCCAAACAATAGTGCCGTCGGCATCCAATTTCGTTCCCCAAAATTCCCCAACGCCATGCCTGGTCAAACCTGAGTTCTTATTTGTACTACCCTCCCCATTGGAAGAGGTAACATCTAAAAAGCCTGAGAAAAATAGCCCTCCGTCTGGAGTTTCAATAATATCATAAGAGTGATCATGCCCAGAAAAGCCAAAACTTTTTTCCCATAAAATTTCACCCAAAGCATCTAACCTAAGTACCCAATTATCGTGGAACCCTTCATTATTACTCGCATCTCCATCATCACTCATAGCATAGCCCGTAATGGCATATCCGCCATCGGCGGTTTGTATCACTTTTTGCCCACGATCATCTTTGCTTCCTCCATAGGTTTTTTGCCATTGTAAATTACCTTCGGCATCTAACTTTAGCAACCAATAGTCGTTTACGTTTAGTGTTTTAGCTGACAAATCGCCGTCCGTACTATTCGTAAAACCGAATACGACAAAGCCTCCATCTTTTGTCTGTAGTATACTTCTTGGCGAATCATCACCTGAGCCTCCAAAATTTTTGATCCAAGTACTTTGGTTTACCGCCTCTATATTTTCCGAATTATTATCATCGTCACTACAGGCAAACACTAAGCATATCGCTAAACCAAAAACAACCTTCTTCATAGCTAAAAGAATTTTATTAGTTTGATTTCTTTACAATAAAAAGGCCTGAATTGATATCATTGATTACAATTTTTCCGCTTTCGAAATAGGGATAAACACTCCAAACACCATCGAAACTTGTTGCATTATTAGCGGGTAACGTATCAAAAAAGCCAGTCTCCGTAATAACTTCACTACCAATTTGTGAAATGTCCAAAACACGCATTCCAGCGGAATAATTGGCCAAGAAAAATTCATCACCCAAGACATAACCATTGTGGTCAATAGCAGCCGTTGGACCGGTATAGGTGGTGTGCAATATAGGATTGTTTAAATCTTGCAGGTCAAAGACCAAGGTTCTTGAGTTAAAGCCAAAATCACGTTCATCTAATTCATCGCCTAAAAGAAAATACCGTTGGTCTTCGGTAAACCATCCTTGATGGGTGTAACTTAACTGACTATAATTTAGGGTGGCAATTCTTGTTGGGTTGGCCTTATCGGTAATATCTACAATTGCAATTTGGTCTTCGTTCGCCCCAATAAAAATCTCCCTTCCTGCGTAATCAGTATCCGGCCCGGCATATGAAATTACCTGGGCATCGTGACTGTATCCATCAGCTCCATATCCTCCAACAGCAGTTGGGTTTAGCGGGTCTTGAATGTCAATAAAATGTACCCCGCCATTAAACGCATCATTTCTTGCCGTACCTACGGGATAGGCAAAACCCATTGTTTCGTTGATTACAATATTGTGGGCGTTACCAATGCCTGTATAACGTTCGTCTGCAGTAAAAGTTTGGGGTGGATTACTTACATTTCTAAGTTTTGTCAAATCAAAAACCTGTATGCCATGGCCTGAGGCCTCTGCAACAATAAAAGCAAAGTCTTGATAGATTTTAACATCTCGCCAAGGGCTTGAACTTGTAGCTGTAGGTAATTTGCCCAGGTATATCGGGTCGTCTTCAGAAATATCAACAAAAGCAGTGCCGTTATCCAGTCCGACCAAAGCATACTCTTTACCGCTACTACTATCTGTCCATCCCCATATGTCATTTGCTGCTGAAGCCGATAACTCTGAAAGGTTTAGTCTGCCGAGCAAATCATATCCGTTACATGGAAAATTACCAGCCAATCCGTTTTCGCAAGGGTCTATGCCCTTAATTTCATAAAAAGTATTGTCTTGGCCACCTAACAAAAGACCATTGGTAGGTTCGCTAAGTTGCAATTCAAAGCTTTCTGTATTCTCAAGGTTCGTATCATCGATAATAGACAAACCAGGTATCGCTATAGCTGAAGCTACTGAGCCATCATAACTCCCCTCAGGTATGGTTATAGTCAATGGCGCTTCTAATGTGTAATCGACTCCTAAAGTTGCATCACCTGTATCAGTATTTATGATCGTAATAGTTGTATTGGCAGCAATTATTCCACTAACTACCAACATAGGAAGGTTTCCACCACTATTTTCCCTGTCCGAACCCGATGCTTGAGAAAATGCAACCGACGTGCTCTCGTCATCAATGATTGTCAGAACTAGCGTAGACCGCGTTCCTAAAACGGCATCACCTGTAGGATTGCTCAGACTAAATCGAATAGTTTCAAAACCTTCGACTAAGTCATCATCTTGAAAAATTAAACTTCCAATATCAATAGCAGTATTGCTTGTGCCGTCATAAGTTCCCGCTGGTATATTGATAGTATTGGGAGAAGTAAAGCTAAAATCTACCCCATTACCTGTTGCAGAACTTAAGTCATCAATATTTATGGTAACTGTTGTTGGGTTTTCAACAGCACCATTCAATATTAAAACTAAATCATTTTGACCACTGTTTTCTGCCAAAGACGTGGTCGCTTCAGAAAACTGCACCGTGACACGGGCTTCGATTATGGTGTTAGAAGAATTATCCTTATTACATCCAAAAAAAACGAAAAGGAATAGCAGTAGGCATATCTGTTTCATAGCATAGAAACTTTTAGTAAATCGTAAAGATACAAAACACAAAATTCGTGCCTTAAAAATTTGGCTATCAGCTCTTTTAAAATCAATTAATTGAATTAACTTGAAGGGCGAAATCAAAAAACCTTATTTCCTATGGCTAAAAAGAGACCTTACCATAAAAATTCTCGAAGAAATTTTCTTAAAAACACCAGCTTGGCAGCTACCGGATTTATGATTGTTCCCCGACATGTTTTAGGCGGCCAAGGTTATATTCCTCCTAGCGATAAGCTCAATATTGCGGGTATTGGTGTAGGTGGTAAAGGCCATAGTGATCTTACATCATTTGCTGAAAGCCCCAACGTAAATATCGTTTCATTATGCGATGTAGATGATAGGTTGGCCGTTAGGTCAAGAGAAGCTTTCCCACGTGCCAGTTATTATGCAGATTTTAGGGAAATGCTTGAGAAAGAGGGTAAAAACATAGATGCTGTTTCCGTTTCCACACCTGACCATAACCACGCCGTACCTGCCTATCAAGCAATGGCGATGGGCAAACATGTTTATGTACAGAAACCTTTGACCCATGATATTTGGGAAGCAAGGATGTTGACAGAGGCAGCCAAAAAATTCAAAGTGGTCACCCAAATGGGCAATCAAGGTGCTTCAGGCGAAGGTGTCCGAAAAATGAAGGAAATTTATAATACGGGTATCATTGGAGAAGTTCACACTGTAAAATGTTGGACCAATCGGGCTATATGGCCACAGGCATTACAAACCCCTACGAAAAAAGATAAAATTCCTAAGGGGCTCAACTGGGACCTTTGGTTAGGTACAGCAGCAATGCGAGATTACAATGATGCCTACCTTCCTTTTGATTGGCGCGGTTGGTCAGATTTTGGAACGGGTGCTTTGGGTGATATGGCCTGCCACATTATGGATCCGGTTTATAGAATTCTGCCTATACTCTATCCTACGCAGGTAGAGTGTAGTGTTTCGGATTCTTTCAGCGGTAATTTTCAATATAAAGACTACCCTAAAAGTTTTCCTAACTCTAGTAAAATCCACCTAAAATATCCAAGAACAGATGGTAAAGGAAACATAAAGGTTACTTGGATGGATGGCGGACTTTTACCTGAAAGACCCGAGGAATTAGGAGATAATGAAGCCCTAGGCAACTGGGATGGTGGCGTGCTCTTTATAGGCACAAAAGGAAAATTAATGGCAGATTGTTATGGGGCCAATCCAAGATTACTGCCATTATCACTAAACGAACAGTTTGAAGTTGAAGAAACTTTACCGAGAGTTCCTGAGGGGCATTACCTGCAATGGGTGAATGCCTGCATGGCCGGTTATGGTAATGCCGAAACCAGTTCTTCCTTTGATTATGCAGGGCCTTTTACCGAGAGCATTCTCATCGGTAATTTAGCTCTAAAAGCCTATTTTGAAGTAGACCCTAAAGCAGAGAACAAAGGTTTCTGGAGTGGCGGTGGGCAATACTACGGTAGAAAACGCTTGCAATGGGATGCCAAAAACATGAAAGTGACCAATTTTGAACCCGCGAATAAGTATGTAAAACGAACGTATAGAGAAGGGTACTCTATGGGTTGATAGTAGTAATTTTTCTAAAAGATAAAAATTGAAACTGGAGTTTTTTAGCTCCAGTTTTTTTATGCCTACATGTTAGGTTTACTCCTTACTTTTGCAAAATGCTAGCGGATAAAAACGAACAACGGACTTCAATTGAAGAGCTTGGTGAATTCGGACTTATAAAACACCTCACCAAAGACTTTGAACTCAATCATAAATCTACACTAAAAGGTATCGGTGACGATGCCGCCGTTTTAGATTTTAAATCAAAAAAAACAGTGGTCTCTACAGACTTATTGGTAGAGGGTGTACATTTTGATTTAAGCTATATGCCTTTAAAGCATTTAGGCTACAAATCGGTAGTAGTGAACTTGTCGGATATATATGCTATGAATGCCAACGCTACACAAATAACCGTGTCCTTGGCAGTTTCAAATCGTTTTCCGTTAGAAGCTTTAGAGGAATTTTATGCTGGAGTAGCTGCCGCATGTAAAGTTTATGGAATAGATTTAATTGGTGGCGATACCACATCTTCAACTAAAGGGATGCTCATAAGCATTACCGCTATTGGCGAAGTTGATGAAGAAAAGCTGGTCTATCGGTCAGGCGCCAAAGAAAATGACCTTCTTGTTGTAACAGGTGACATTGGCGGTGCTTATTTAGGCCTTCAGATTTTAGAAAGGGAAAAGGAGGTTTTTAAGGTAAATCCTCAAAATCAACCAGACCTGGAGCCTTACTCTTATTTAATAGAACGGCAATTAAAGCCAGAAGCGAGAAAAGATATTGTAGACCTATTGGAAAAGTTAGAGGTACAGCCTACGGCCATGATCGATATTAGTGATGGCCTATCTTCAGAAATTTTGCATTTGTGCGAACAAAGCAAAGTAGGATGTAATCTATATGAAGAAAAAATTCCTTTAGACCCAACTGTCATTTCAGCATCAGAAGAGTTTAAAATGGATAGTACGATGATTGCTTTAAGCGGAGGCGAAGATTACGAGCTGTTGTTTACGATAGCTCAAGCTGACTTTGATAAAATTAAGGGCAATCCTAATCTAACTGTAATCGGTCATATGACCCAACAGAGCGAAGGGGCGCATCTTGTGGCAAGAAATAATACCAAGATTCCTATCACGGCCCAAGGCTGGAATAGTTTTAATGCCTCTTAGGCTACTTGTCTTCTTACGGTACTGGTTCTACGGTTACGCTTTTGGTACATCTCTTCCAAAGTCTTGTTTATTTCTTGCATAACAGGGGTCAAAGCAGAAAGTTTACCACGTTCATCAGTGGTAACCTGTTTTTGACAATGCAGACATTTGTACTCTTTAATATGCTCCGTAACTCGTTTTGAAACGGTGTAGTGGTGTCCAAAAATATGGCAGAAGATGCCAGTTAATTTATTTCCTTCAGGGGTAGTTTTTTTCATAAGCCGGGGAGCTGTTAGCATAACGATTTGGGGTCGAAAATGCGGGATTATTATTTCTTTTTGTTGATTTTTACAAGACAAATTATTCACCTTGTATGTAGTTGAACGATTTGCTCCCATGTTTTAGTATATGTATTTAGTTGACAATTAGACTTTTCGATGAAATACATCGATTAAGTGTTAAAAAGTATCGGTGATTAACATCGGAAACAATATACAATTTTGACCTATATTAACAAATAATTTAGACACATGTACAGCAAAAAAGTCACTGTTGTAGTTGCTTTCGCACTTTTCTCGTTGTTTTTTGGGGCAGGAAATCTTATTCTTCCACCTCAGCTTGGTTTTAAAGCCGGTGACACTTGGTGGTTGGTTGCACTCGGGTTTTGTATTTCGGCAGTTTTAATTCCAATATTGGGAATCTTAGCACACGCCAAATTACAGGGCGGAATGTTCGATTTTGCCAAAAAAGTATCGCCAACTTTTAGTTTGATTTACTGTTATATCGTTTATGCCATTTCAATCAGTTTACCATCGCCACGAACAGCCTCGGTTACACATGAAATGGGCGTTCAACCTTTGTTCGATTCTTCACCCTTATTGACCAGTGTCGTTTATTTCATTCTGGTATTTCTTTTTGTGGTGAATAGATCTAAAATTTTAGATATTATCGGAAAACTATTGACCCCAGCCATAATTCTAATTTTATTGGCTATAGTCTGTACTACGATTTTCAATTTTGAATTTAGTTTTGGCGAAAACGTATTCACCAGTCCTTTTTCAAGCGGCATTTTAGAAGGCTATCAAACTTTTGATGCCATTGGTGCGGTCGTTGTCGGTGGGGTAATTATCATTTCTATCAACCTCAAACATACCGAATCAAATTATTCGGCCAAACGAACTTTAATTGCCAAAGCAGGATGGTTGGCAGGTCTAGGTCTTTTTTTAATCTATGCAGGTCTAATTGTAACTGGTGCCATGATGCACACTTCATTTGATTCAGATATTTCAAGAACCGCCCTTTTGAGTGGTATTAGCATTAAAACCTTAGGAAGCACGGCCAGCTTCTTTTTAAGTGTTTTGGTAAGCTTGGCCTGCTTCACTACTGCCGTAGGTATCGTTACCGGTACGGCAGATTTTGTAAAGGGCCAGTTTAAAGATTCTCGAACCGCCTATGTCATCACTGCAATAATAGGGTGTATTTTAGGGGTGCTTATGGGGCAGTTTGATGTCCATTACATTATAGCCGTTGCAATTCCGGCATTAATGTTTATTTACCCAATAACAATCGTTCTTATTCTGCTGAATGTTCTCCCGAATAAATATGCTTCCAAACAAGTTTTTAGAGCAGTTGTACTTGCCACTATTATCTTTAGTATTCCTGATTTCTTAGGAAGTATTGGCTTAGGTGAAGTTATCGCCGGAATCTCTAAATGGATTCCTTTGAGTAAATTTCAAATGGGTTGGGTATTGCCTGCGTTGTTGGCCTTTGTTGTTGCCAATGGTAACATTAAAGCTGAAACTGCAAAGAATTAGATTTCTCACATAAGTTCGAAATGACTTGTTGCAGTTCTAGTCATTTCGAAATGAGCTTTCACTCGGAAGTTACCGAAGTAAAAGCGATTGAGAAATCTCATTATTTTTTCTTTTAACTTTAATAAATGAACAAACTCGTAATTGTTGGTAATGGTTTTGATTTGGCACATGGGCTACCAACTTCATACAAAGACTTTATTGACGATTTCTGGAAAAATCTAAGAAAAAAATTCAATACATCGCCCTATAAAGAAATGGTTTTTTTAAATGAGGACTATATGGGTGTCTTTGATTACGGAAAAATTAACTCATTCTATGATTTTGAGAATAATATACAGAAATACTGCAAGCAATATAACGCTCACTATTCTTACCAAAGTAAAATTTGCTCAATTAAAATTGAAAATCATAGACTTGAGATTGTTGAAATGCCAATATTTGGTTTTAAAAATGATTTTTTTAGGGTTCTTTGCTCAAAATCGTTAGTAAACTGGGTAGATATTGAGAATGAATATTATAACGAATTATTATCCCGAGCCAAACAAATAAGTAGAGATTCTGAAGAAAATGATATACGTGTACTAAACCAAGAATTTGAAAATATTAAAAAAATATTTGAAGAATATCTAGAGCGAAGTGTAATTAATTCATTTAAACTTAATGAATTTAAAGGTCGAGAATGGATCAAACTATATGATTTTTTTAAACCCATTTCTATTTTTAACAATAATTCAAAACTTTTAGAAGAATTTAGATTAAAAGAAGATCAAAAAGAAATCCGACAAATTTTTGAAAATGAAAATAATGGTGAAAAAGGTAACACCAGCACTTATGTTCTAAATTTTAATTATACAACTACTACAGGGCAATACTTGTATCAAATTTTTAAATCAGATTATTACAATAATCTCAATCATATTCATGGCATATTATCTAATAAAGATGATAACCAAATAAATTTTGGTTTTGGAGATGAAATGGATGATGATTATAGATATATCGAGAATTTGAATGATAATGAATTTTTGAAAAACTTTAAATCCTTTAAATATTCTCAAAACTCAAATTACAAAAACCTTTTAAATTATATTGACTCTGATAAGTTTCAAGTTTACATTATGGGACATTCCTGTGGGCTCTCGGATAGAACTTTATTGAATACCATATTTGAACATAAAAATTGTCGTTCTATAAAAGTATTTTATCATAAAAGAGAAGATGGTAGCGATAATTTCACGGAAATAATACAGAATATCTCAAGACATTTTAATGATAAAAAAGAGATGCGAGCTAAGTTGGTAAACAAATCACTTTGTGAACCTTTGCCGCAAGATATCCGTTTCCAGAAAAAAGAGTCATAACGCTAATCCTTCGACAAGCTCAGGATGACAAGCCAAACTACCAAGCAGCATAAATTAAAAATCCGCCAAAGAAAAAGGCAAGCGGAGAAATGAATTGAAAATAAAGTGGCTTAAGTATTTCTGCTGCTTTTAGCGAATAAGCGTGATGTAGTCTTCTTGGTAAAATTAATAGCACTATGGAAGTGATTAGCATCACCCAGCCCAAAAATTTGAAAAATTCTGGAGATTTCGAAAAACCGGAATAATATACCAAAGCTGCGGCCGGTATCATTCTTATCACTAATTCTCCATAGTTAATCGATTAGTGCTCCCTGCCTTCTTTAAAGTTGCCCTTGCTTTTTTAGGATTAAATAACATTAAAAAACCAGCTAAGATTATAAACACGCCAAAAGCAATGATACTATATTTTGCAAATACCACCCAATGTTCCAATCTTAATGTATTTAAGGTTCAGTATTGGTTTCCTTTTTAAATTCTCCGAAACCTCTAATCATAGCTTTTATGCATTCACAAGGTGTTGGCCCACCCTCCCAAATACCCTCACAGGGCACTTCAATAATTTCGTTTCTATTTTGTTTTACCCAGTCTTTTGCCGTGTAATACAAATCAGGGTCATTTGAAGAAGTAGTGACAGAACGAATATTCCCTTTTTTTACGGTGATTCGAAAAGTGTCGGTAACATTAAAGTCTATGGCCAAAGCTGCCATAAGGTCGTCTTTCACCGTTACCGGACAAAGTAGGGTTGAATCGTTTTGAACCACAAAATCTTGCCGATTCAATACCATATAATTTCCACATTTAGCCCATTTCTGATAATATAAGATGCTAGGTTGTGATTCTTTGGCCTCCGAAAGTACCGAAGCCAGCCTAACCTTGTCAAATGAATAAAAAGCATCAATGAACTCGCTTGCAAGCGTCTCTTTTGTGGGAGTACTAGAAGGTGCAACGTTTTTACAACTCGTCAACAACAAAATACATACTATTAGAATCGATATCCCCTTCATAATTTTAGGTTTGTTTATTAGTAAAGCATCTGTTCTACTACCGCATCAACTCCTCAATTTCATCGGCCTCGACTGGAATATTTGCCATTAAATTAAAAGGTTCTCCTTTCTCTTGAATTACCACGTCATCTTCTATACGAATCCCCATACTTTCTTCAGGAATATAGATTCCGGGTTCTACCGTAAATACCATATTAGCTTTCATGGGTGTTTTTAGCGCTCCGTAATCGTGGGTATTTAACCCAATATGGTGGCTTGTACCGTGCATGAAGTATTTTTTATAGGCTGGCCACTTAGGATTTTCGTTTTGTACATCGGCTTTGTCCAACAAACCAAGGCCCAATAATTCTGAAGTCATAAGTTTACCACATTCTTTGTGATACTCTGTCCAAAGCGTGCCAGGCACCAATAGTTTTGTAGCTTCATTTTTTACACGAAGTACGGCATTATAAACTTCTTTTTGGCGCTTGGTGTACTTTCCGTTTACGGGAATGGTTCTTGTCAAATCACTGGAGTAATTGGCATACTCCGCAGCAACATCCATTAAAATCAGATCACCATCCTTACACTGCTGATTGTTCTCTATATAATGCAGCACATTCGCATTGTTACCAGAGGCTATGATGGGCGTATACGCAAAACCTTTTGAACGGTTGCGAAGGAACTCGTGCAATAACTCTGCCTCTATCTCATACTCCCAAACACCCGGTTTTATGAAATCGAGTAGTCTACGAAAGCCCTTCTCGGTGATATTACAGGCCGTTTGCATTAGTTCGATTTCTTCGGGTTCTTTTACCCCCCTTATTTCATTTAAGATAGGAAAACTTTTTGCCCATTGGTGTGCCGGGAATTCTTGTTTACATTTTAAGATAAACCGGTCTTCTCGGGTTTGGGTTTCTACGGCTTGGCGATAGTGCTCGTTGGTATTGAAGTAAACCGTATCCGCTTCGGTCATGATATCAAAAAAGATTTTATCAAAATCTGATAGCCAGTAAATAGTCTTAATACCTGAAACTTGAGTCGCCTTTTCTTTGGTCAATTTTTCACCTTCCCAAACGGCAATATGTTCATTCGTTTCCCTAACAAAAAGGATTTCACGTTGCTTTTTATCCATCGCATCAGGAAATAAAACCAAGATAGTTTCTTCTTGGTCTGCACCGCTCAAATAAAAAATATCGCGATGCTGCTCAAAAGGCATTGTTGCGTCAGCACTTATTGGATAAATATCATTGGAATTAAATACCGCAATGCTTTTTGGCTTCATCTGTGCCATAAACTTCTTGCGATTCTTTATGAAAAGTGTATTGGGAATTTGCTCGTATTTCATCAGGAAGTATTTTCTCAAAAATAGCGATTCCGCATACCCTTACAAAACAAAAAAGGGCCCTAAGGCCCTAAGTTTAAGTTGGCAGTTATTTAGTTATTTTGACATTGCGCCTTTAATAGCGCCAATTATTGCCATTATTACTCCACCTCCGACGCCACCGCCAGCTACGCTACCCAGAATTCCCGCTACATCCATACCTCCATCACCTGCTAGTCCGAGCATACCTAAAAGATATCCTCCAAGTCCTCCACCTAAAATTCCTGAAATGGAATTTCCAAGTGTTCCTAAATTCAGTTTTGGCAATAACTTACCTGCTACGTTTCCGCCTACAGCTCCAGAAATAAGCTGAATAATTAATGGCAAATACTCTTCCATATTTTTAGTTTTAATGGTTACTTGATAATAAATAAACGTCATTTTAATGGAAATCGCAAAAATTAATATAATTAATTGTCATCTATTCAATTTTTTAGCTTCATTTTTTAGCTCTTATTAGTTTGTTGTAATAGCGGGTTATTCATAACTTCCACTTCAAATTAAATCAACCCATAATGAGACACTTCCTTTTTCTTTTTTCTTTCTTAATTGTGCAATTAAGTTTTTCACAGCAGTCTGCTACTTCCGCAGCTGAAGTCGAAAAAGCATTGAGCCAAAAGGCTGAAATGGCAAAAAACTCCCTTGTAAAAAATATTTCCCTAAAAAATATTGGCCCTTCTGTGATGAGCGGTCGCGTAGTAGATTTGGAAGTAAATCCGGATAATCCCACGGAATTTTATGTGGCTTATGCTTCGGGTGGTTTATGGCATACAAGCTCTAATGGTATTTCTTTCGAACCTATTTTAGACAATTCACAAACCCAAAATATTGGTGAGATTGCCGTGGATTGGAAGAACGAAATCATATGGGTGGGTACAGGAGAGAATAATTCTTCGCGTTCTTCATATGCCGGTATCGGCATTTTGAAGTCAAGGGATAAAGGAAAAACTTGGGAGAATATGGGCCTAAAAGATTCGCACCATATTGGTAGAATTATTTTAAATCCCAACAACCCTGATGAAGTGGTAATCGGTGTTACAGGTCATCTCTATTCAAAGAATCAAGAACGCGGAATCTACAAAACGACCGATGGTGGCAAGTCATGGAAAAAGACCTTGTTCGTAAATGATGAAACGGGCATTATCGACGTAGCGTGCTCTCCAAACAATTTCAACATTCAATATGCCGCAGCTTGGCAAAAAGACCGTAAAGCTTGGAATTTTACTGGCAATGGTTCGGGCTCGGGAATTTATAAAAGTGTTGATGGAGGTTCAACTTGGACGCTTTCGACCACAACGGAAAGTGGTTTCCCTACTGGTAATGGTGTAGGCAGAATCGGTTTGGCCGTTTTTGATGACACCACAGTGTACGCTGTTCATGATAATCAGTTTAGACGTGAATCTGACGGTAAGAAGAAAAAGTCTTCTGACGAATTAACAAAAGACGATTTTAAAACCATGTCCACGGAAACGCTTCTGGCATTGGATAATAAAAAGTTAAATACCTATCTCAAAACAAATGGCTTTCAAGAAAAATACCGTGCAGAAAATGTAAAAAACATGGTCAAAGATGGTGCGGTAAAACCAGCCGATTTGGCCAAATATTTGGAGAATGCCAATTCTGCCCTGTTCGATACCCCAGTAATAGGAGCGGAAGTTTATCGTAGTGATGACGCCGGAAAAACATGGAGAAAAATGAACCAAGATTATATTGATGACCTTTTCTATAGCTATGGATATTATTTTGCCCAAGTACGTGTGGACCCTTCCGATAAAGACAAGATTTATTTGGCAGGGGTACCTTTAATTATGTCCAATGATGGCGGAAACACTTTTACCGCTATTGGCAAAGAAAATGTACACGCTGACCATCATGCCCTTTGGATAAATCCTAAAAGACCCGGCCATCTAATCAATGGAAATGACGGAGGAGTAAATATCACCTATGATGATGGCGGTACTTGGATGAAAAACAACTCACCTACCGTTGGTCAATTCTACGCAATAAATGTTGATAACGAAAAACCATATAATGTATACGGCGGGCTCCAAGACAACGGGGTTTGGAAAGGCGCCCACACATCAGAAGAAAACAACCGTTGGCAGCAGTCTGGCAAGAATCCATGGGAAATGATTATGGGTGGTGACGGCATGCAGGTACAAATTGACAATCGAAATTCTAATGTTGTTTACACCGGATTTCAATTTGGAAATTATTACCGATTGGATTTAGGAAAAAACAAACAAACCCGTATTCAACCAAAACATGAGTTGGGCGAGGCACCGTATCGCTTTAATTGGCAAACCCCCATCCTACTTTCATCTCACAATCAAGATATTTTGTATTTAGGCGGAAATAAATTACACCGCTCGTTAAACCAAGGTGACGATTGGGAAGCTATTTCTGATGATTTAACCCAAGGGTCTAAAGAAGGAAATGTTGCTTATGGCACCCTAACGACAATTTCAGAATCGCCATTCAAATTTGGTTTGTTGTATACCGGTAGTGATGACGGTTTAATTCACGTTTCTAAAAATGCGGGAGGCAGTTGGGAAAATGTTTCAGCATCGCTACCAAAAAATTTATGGGTGAGTGAAGTTGCTGCTTCCAAGCACAAAAAAGAACGTGTTTATGCCACCTTAAATGGCTACCGTTTTGATGATTTTACTTCTTATGTATTCGTGAGCAACGACTTTGGAAAAACCTGGAAAAGCATTTCAAAAGGAATTTCCACTTCACCAGTCAATGCTTTAGTTGAAGATCCGGAAAACGAAAATTTACTATTCGTTGGAACCGATAACGGACTTTATGTTTCCTTTAATCAAGGTACATCATGGGATTTGTTTCAAAACGGAATGCCCAATGTTGCCGTGCACGATTTGGTCATTCAGCCTGAAGCAAAACATTTGTTGGTCGGTACACATGGGCGCAGCATTTACAAGGCGGATATCTCAAAACTACAGCAAATGAATACCAACATTATGGACGATGATTTGTATGTTTTTGATGTGGATCCTATAAAACACTCCAAACGTTGGGGAAGCAGCTGGAGCAGTTGGGGCAAACCACAAACCCCAGGATTGGATGTGACTTTTTATTGCTCAAAAAAAGGTACTTGTACTGCTGTGGTTAAAACTGCAGACGGAATTGAAGTTAGTGCTACGGAAATGGATGTCGCTAAGGGATTAAATATTTTGTCTTATGATGTTGCTTTTACCAAAGAAGGTAAGCGTAACTTTCTTAAAAAAAATAAAATGAAATTGACCGAAGCTAAAAATGGAAAAACGTATTTACCTATAGGGAAGTACACCGTTGAGATTTCTGGCAATGGCGAAAAAGAAACAATCGAATTTGAACTAAAATAAATGCAACTAACCCTAAGCATTCCTGCATTACTTTTTCCCGCTATTTCGTTGACGATGCTGGCCTATAACGCTCGGTATTTGGCCATTGCCGCTTTAATTCGAAATCTTCACGGGCAGTATTCAAACGATGCCACTGCACCGCTCAAAAAGCAGATAGAACAACTTCGAAAAAGACTGGATATTATCAAATATATGCAAGCTACCGCTATTGTGAGTTTTCTATTGGCTGCGGTTACCATGTTTTTGGTCTATGTGGAACTTGAAGTATGGGCAAATATCATTTTTGGAATTAGTTTGGTCTTTTTAATGATATCCTTGATTCTTTCATTAATCGAGGTGCAATTATCCACGAAGGCCTTAGGGATTCAACTAAAAAATATGGAGGAGTAAAAAAAGCCCAAGTAAGCATTTACTTGGGCTTTTATATTGTCTAAGCCAATTGCAATTGCTTTAAAGCTTCTAAAATGGCAACTGTATCAGCTCTTTTAGTATAATCTTCATTAACAAAGGAATACAACACTTTTCTATTTGACCCAACAACTAATGTTGCTGGCATCGGTAGTTCAAAATTTGAATTTTCGTTATGGGCTTCTACATCAATACCAAAGGCATTGTATACTTCTTGGAGATCCGGTGGCATTTTAAAAACCAGACCAAGCTCTTTTGCATACGAGTTATCATAATCTGTAAGCACATCAAAAGCAATTTCATTTTTCTCTACTGTAGTAAGTGAATTATCCGGCGTCTCTGGTGTTATCGCGACCAAATTTGCCCCCAATTGCTTTAGCTCTGGTTGAATCTGTTGTAAGGCCCTTAACTCAAAATTACAATAGGGGCACCATCCACCGCGATAAAAAGAAATAACCAACGGGCCGTTATCCAATAGTTTGCCAAGGTCCAATTTTTCTCCTTTCGCATTCACAAGTTGGGTTACCGGAAGTGTATCACCCTTCTTAATACTATTATTTATAATATTTTCATTTACCAAGGCTTTAGTGGCCCTATCCATAATGGCCAAACTGGCAGCAGGAATTCGTTCTCTACTTTTTTTGTTATACGCTAATAATGTTTCTGTAAGTGACATAGTTATACTATTTACTCACTTAGGTCGTGTAAAATTTAAATCATTATCCAGCAATGGGTTAAAATACTGTTAAGGCTAAGCATACTCAAAATAAGCAGTTATTGATACTATCGGCCTATGTGGAATAAAGCATCCCCTTGGTTAACCACTGCTTGATGGTTTATACAGAAAACATATCCATCTGAAGGAGCCAATATCTTTTTACTTCTTTTAGCAAAAGTATCTGTAATGACACCTAATGTTTGTCCTTTTTCTATCGCCGCCCCATTCTCAACTTCCGGAATGAACATACCCGCCCTTGATGCTCTTACCCATCTTGTACTTTCTAAATGTACATTCTCTTTTTGCGATGATTTAGAACCGGCCAACATTCCATACTCAATAAGCACATTCTTAATACCTTCAATAGCAGTTTGTATCGAGAGTTCGTCAAAACGCATGCTCTCTCCAGCTTCATAAACAACTATAGGCTTATGTATTTTAAAAGCTGCTTTACGAAAAGAACCTGAAATTAATTTGGATGCAAAATAGAGGGGCGCATTAAAAATTTTGGCTAACTTCTTACTTATTTCATCCTCTGCGGTATACCGTATTTGAGGGTAGTTATGCCGCTGCCCTCCACCGGTATGCAAATCGATTCCGAAATCGATTTGAGGTAAAATTTCATTGGTATAATGATAAGCCATCCTACTTGCTAAAGATCCGGATTTTGTGCCAGGAAAACTTCTGTTCACATCTTTACCATCGGGCACATCTCTAGAAAAATGGATGAACCCGAAAATATTTAAAATAGGAACCACAATAACGGCTCCTTTTTCAATATTGAAATCGTTCTTTTCTAACATTCTTCTTAGGGTCTCAACACCATTAATTTCATCACCGTGGAGCCCGGCCTGAAGTAAAACTGTCGGCCCCGGTTTTTTGGCGTTAAAAACATGCACAGGAATATCGATTAAGGTACCTGTGGGCAAACGTGAAATTTGAATTCGCACCAGCTTATTTTGCCCTGGTTTGATATCATCGCCATTAATGGTTAGGGTCTTATTTTCGTTTTCTAAGGGCATTTCTTTCTACAAATTGAATGATATGTTTTGCCACATTTACCCCAGTGGCTCCTTCTATTCCTTTTAATCCTGGGGATGCGTTGACTTCTAATAAAACTGGTCCGTTCTTTGAGCGCATTAAATCCACTCCTGAAACGCCAAGGCCCAAATATTTTGTAGCATTAAGCGCAATATATTTTTCTCTTGGGCTAATCTCAACTTCCTCAGTTTTGCCTCCTCGATGTACATTAGATCTAAACTCATCAATCTCACTGGTACGTTTCATGCTGGCCACCACCTTGTTGCCCACAACAATAATGCGAATATCTTCACCATTGGCCTCCTCAACATAACGCTGCAATAAAATACTCGTGTCCATTTTATAAAAAGTGTCAATGATAGACTTTGCGGACTTTTTGCTTTCAGCCAAAATGACGCCCATCCCCTGCGTTCCTTCCTGAATTTTTATAATCACAGGTGCACCGCCCAAAATACGTATCTGCTCAGCAATATTATCAGGGTTTATAGAAAATAAGGTTTCAGGAATAGGGATGCCTTTTCTCGCCATTATCTGTAGGGTACGCACTTTATTTCTGGCTCTGGTAATACCTAAAGATCGGGCGGTACTGAAAACACCGTTCATTTCAAATTGTTTTACAATGGCCGCACCATGACGGGTAACTTTCGTGCCTATTCGCGGGATAATTGCATCAAACTCATTGGTAACATCTTCTTCGCCCAAAAATATTTTTGGTTTACCATCTCCTAATTTCACGGAGCATTTGGTATGATCAATAAGTTCTACATAATGGCCAAGTTTTTCAGCTTCTTCAGCAATTCTTCTCGTAGAATGTACATTTAAACTTACCGACAAAAGGGCGATATCCATACCAATATAAAAAGCAAATTATATACCCTTTCAATATCGCTCAAAAATTTTTGATTTGACGCTAAAGTGCTTTTTATTTTTTAAACAGTTTTATAATTAGTAGTGATCTAAATTTATTTTGTTCAGCTTTTTAATCGTTTTATGCAAACAAAAAAGTCATATCTTAAACAATTCAAATTCTTCGCTTAAACTGATTATAAATAAAATACGAAAACGTTGTAAAAGTTGTTAATAACTTGCCCGTACCGTAACTTTGTAATGTTAAAAAACTAACAAATGAGTGGATTGATTAAATCTTCGCTGGCCAGAAAAGTCGTGATGGCGCTTTCAGGTCTTTTTCTTGTCTTTTTCTTGGCGCAACATTTTACCATCAACATTACTTCCGTTATTGACCCAGAGACATTTAATACTTGGTCTCATTTTATGGGCTATAATCCTTTGGTGCAGTATCTGCTTCAGCCTATTCTAATTGCTGGGGTAATCATCCATTTTGTAATGGGCTTTATTTTAGAGTTTCAGAACCGAAGCGCAAGGGGGGTAAGCTATGTAAAATATAAAGGTAGTGCCAATGCACCTTGGGTATCTCGAAACATGATATATTCAGGTCTGGTCGTACTAGCCTTTTTAGGTCTTCATTTCTACGATTTTTGGGTACATGAAATGAGTTACAAATACATTGATGTACTTCCGGAAGACCCAACAAGATATCATGCGGAAACTGTCGAAAAATTCGCTCCGTTCTGGAGAACCGTTATTTACGTGATTTCGTTTGTTTTGCTGAGCCTTCATTTATGGCATGGCTTTGCATCATCATTTCAGAGTATGGGCTTGAACAATAAGTACACCCCAGCTATCAAAACATTTGCTAAAATCTTCGCGGTGGTAATTCCATTAGGCTTTGCTTTTATAGCACTTTACCACCACCTTAACCCAATAACACATTAATTATGGGAGTATTGGATTCTAAAGTTCCTGAAGGCCCATTGGCCGAAAAATGGACCAAACATAAAAACGACATTAACCTGGTTAACCCGGCCAACAAAAGAAACATCGATATTATCGTTGTCGGTACCGGTCTAGCCGGTGGTTCAGCTGCAGCAACTCTTGCAGAATTGGGTTATAATGTAAAAACATTCTGCTACCAAGATTCGCCACGACGCGCGCATTCTATTGCTGCCCAAGGTGGAATCAATGCAGCAAAAAACTATCAAGGTGATGGAGACAGTCCTTACCGATTATTTTACGACACTATTAAAGGTGGTGATTACAGATCTAGGGAGGCCAATGTATATCGCTTAGCGCAAGAATCTGTCAACATTATTGACCAATGTGTTGCCCAGGGTGTGCCTTTTGCACGTGAGTATGGAGGTTTGTTGGATAATCGTTCTTTTGGTGGTGTATTGGTTTCTAGAACTTTCTACGCCAAAGGACAAACAGGACAACAATTGTTACTAGGTGCCTATTCCGCAATGAACCGTCAAATCAACAGAGGAAAAATCAAACCAATGAACCGTCACGAAATGATGGATTTGGTATTGGTAGATGGAAAAGCACGTGGTATCATTGCCAGGGATTTGGTCACCGGAGAAATACAAAGACATTCGGCACATGCCGTGGTTTTGGCCACTGGTGGTTACGGCAATGTATTTTTTCTTTCAACCAATGCAATGGGTAGTAATGTAATGGCAGCATGGAGAGCACACCGAAGAGGTGCATTTATGGCCAATCCTTGTTTTACGCAGATTCATCCAACTTGTATTCCGGTTTCGGGAGACCATCAGTCCAAATTGACCTTGATGTCAGAGTCATTACGTAACGACGGTCGTATTTGGGTACCGAAGCGCAAAGAAGATGCAGAAGCAATTCGTGCCGGTAAATTAAAGCCAACACAACTTGCTGAAGAAGAACGCGACTATTATTTAGAACGTAGATATCCAGCTTTCGGCAACTTAGTTCCTCGTGATGTGGCGTCTAGAGCGGCAAAAGAACGTTGCGATGCTGGATTCGGAGTTAACAAAACCGGGGAAGCTGTTTATTTAGACTTCTCTGCGGCAATTAAACGTTACGGAACCGAAAAGGCACTTACCTCAGGTATGAAAAATGCCGATGAAGCGACTATCATAAAACTAGGTGAAGAAATTATAGAGGCCAAATACGGAAACTTATTTCAGATGTACGAGAAAATCGTTGATGAGAATCCGTATAAAACTCCTATGATGATTTACCCTGCCGTGCACTACACTATGGGCGGACTTTGGGTGGATTATAACTTACAAACAACCATACCCGGATGTTATGCCGCCGGTGAAGCAAACTTTAGCGATCACGGGGCCAATAGACTTGGTGCTTCGGCGCTAATGCAAGGTTTAGCAGACGGCTATTTTGTATTGCCTTATACTATTGGGGACTATCTCTCCGATGATATTAGAACGGGACCAATCTCTACAGATTCTCCAGAGTTTGAAGCTGCGGAAAAAGATGTTAAGGACAGGTTAGAGAAACTAATGTCCGGCAAAGGAGAACATTCCGTGGATTATTACCATAAGAAATTAGGTAAAATCATGTGGAACAAATGCGGAATGTCCCGTAATGAAAAAGAGCTTAAAGAAGCTATTGCAGAGATTTCTGAACTGCGTAAAGATTTCTGGGAAAATGTTAGAATTCCCGGAGAAGCCAATGCTAAAAACCAAGAGCTTGAAAAAGCTGGTCGCGTTGCCGACTTTTTAGAATTAGGTGAGCTTTTTGCCAAAGACGCTTTAACAAGAAACGAGTCTTGCGGTGGTCATTTCCGTGAAGAATACCAAACTCCTGAAGGAGAAGCCCTGAGGGACGATAAAAACTTCAAATTTGTTTCTGCTTGGGAATACAAAGGTGAGCCAAAAGATGCCAAGCTTCATAAAGAGACTTTGAAGTACGAAAATATTGAATTGAAAACACGCTCCTATAAATAATTGCTATGAAGTTAAACTTAAAAATTTGGAGACAGAAAGACGCTAACGCCAAAGGCAAAATGGCCGAATATACCCTTGATGGTATTGAAGGTGATATGTCTTTTCTAGAAATGTTAGACATCTTAAATGAAGATTTAATTGCAAAGGGTGAAGAACCCGTAGAATTTGATCACGATTGTCGTGAAGGTATTTGTGGTTCATGTTCTTTACAAATTAATGGCGAGCCTCATGGTCCGGACCGTTTGGTTACAACTTGCCAATTACACATGCGTAAATTCAATGACGGTGATACTATTGTCATTGAGCCTTTTAGAGCAAAAGCTTTTCCAGTAATTAAAGATTTAATTGTTGACAGAAGTGCTTTTGACCGTATTCAGCAAGCTGGTGGCTATGTTTCTGTAAATACTTCCGGAAATACCCAAGATGCCAACTCTATTCCAATCGATAAGCATGACGCAGATGAGGCTTTTTATTCTGCTGCATGTATTGGTTGTGGAGCTTGTGTGGCCGCTTGTAAAAATGCAAGTGCTATGTTATTTACTTCTGCAAAAGTATCTCAGTTTGCTTTGCTACCTCAAGGTCAAGTAGAAGCTGCTGACCGCGTTCAAAATATGGTGCGCCAAATGGACTTGGAAGGTTTTGGTAACTGTACCAACACTGGAGCTTGCGAAGTAGAATGCCCTAAAGGAATCTCATTAGAGAACATTGCCCGTATGAATAGGGAATATTTAGCGGCAAACATTAAGGGATAAACACGACTTTTTTAAACATATGAATCCTGCTCCCATCCGAGCAGGATTTTTTATTTTTAAATATGCCAAAAAAATATTCGGAAGAGCGTATTAAAGTCCCTCGATTCAATGAGAAATCTGGCTTTTACACTACCCCTGAACGCTCAAAGATTATGGGCAAAATCAGAGGTAAGAATACCAAGCCCGAACTTGCTTTTAGAAAAGCGCTATACGCGGCAGGTTACAGATATAGAATCGATTATAAAAAACTAATAGGCAAACCCGATATTGCCTTAAAAAAATATAAAACAGTCATTTTTATAGATGGTGAATACTGGCATGGTTATAATTGGGAAGAACGTAAACCTAAAATAAAGACCAACCGTGAGTTTTGGATTGCTAAGATTGAGCGAAACATGCAACGAGACAAGGAAGTTAACCAAGAGCTTCTAGCGTTAGGTTATACCGTATTTCGCTTTTGGGAAACCGATGTAAAAAAAAAATTGGATAACTGTCTTCAAAAAGTAATCCTCCATTTAGAAGCGGTACAACGACAAATCAAATAAAATTAGTTAACTTAGTTAACTAATTTTTAACCATGATTACAGCACCAATCATAAACTCTAAACTCCCAGATGTTAAAACGACAATTTTTACGGTTGTCGGTGACTTGGCCAGAAAACATAATGCCATTGATCTATCACAAGGGTTTCCCAATTTTGATGCCGACCCAGAGCTCATAGAACTTGTCAGCAAAGCAATGAGAAACGGGCACAACCAATACGCCGGCATGAAAGGGCTTCCAGAGCTGCGCGAAATACTATCCGATAAAATTCAAAAACTTAATGGCCATCACTATTCCCCGGAAAACGAAATTACAATAGTAGCAGGTGCTACTCAAGCTATCTATACCGCGATTACAGCTTTCATAAATGCTGGTGACGAAGTAATTGTTCTTAAGCCTGCATACGATTGTTATGAACCTGCCATTAAAATTAATGGGGGGCACACCGTTCATGTAGAACTTGATGCTCCCGGCTATGAAGTAGATTGGGAACTCTTCAAAACCAAAATAACTGCCAAAACCAAAATGGTAATCATCAATACGCCCCACAACCCCATAGGCCGTATTTTTTCAAAAAATGATATGTTACGGTTACAAAAAATTCTGCGTGGCACCAATATTATTTTATTGAGCGATGAAGTGTATGAGCATATTATTTTTGATGGCGAAACACATCAAAGTGCCTCACGTTTTATAGATTTGGCTTCTAGAAGCATCATATGCTCCTCTTTTGGAAAGACCTTTCATGTTACTGGTTGGAAAATCGGTTATTGCGTAGCTCCCCAAGGGCTTATGCATGAATTTCAAAAAGTGCATCAATTTAATGTGTTTTGTGTACCAAGACCGGTACAACATGCTTTGGCTACTTACCTTCAAACCGAAAATCACTATTTAGAATTAGGTGCTTTCTATCAAAAGAAACGAGATTTCTTTTTAGATGCCATTAAAGGTTCACGTTTTAAATTTACCCCTAGCCAGGGGTCATTTTTTCAAATTTTAGATTATTCAGAGATTACAGATGAGAAGGATGATGAACTTGTAAGGCGCCTCATTCTTGAACATAAATTGGCAAGCATTCCAGTTTCAGAATTTAATTTAAACTATAGAAGTGATAAAATGCTACGTTTTTGTTTTGCAAAAAAAGAAGAAACACTTCAACAAGCGGCCGATATTTTAAATAAAATATAACCTATTTTAAAGAAGCATTCACCTTTGTCATGAACTCACCTATTTTATTAGGTTCTAGCCAACGGGTAACCACGACCAAATCATTTTCCTTATCAATGACGATAAAATTACCTCCAAAACCTGCGGCGTAGTAGATGTTCTCTGAAAGCCCTTTCCAATGGCGACTTCCTTTTTTGTTCAGCCACCACATATAACCGTAGTTTACATTGGGTTTAGAAGGTGTAATCGCTTTTGAAATCCATTCTTTACTTAATAATCGCTCATTTTTCCAATGACCCTCATTTAAGAATAACAGTCCGAAACGTGCCATATCTTCGGTAGAAATAAATAAACCCGCCCCAGAATGGCCTCCTCCGGTAACTGATTTCATTTGTACTCCGTCAATTTCCGTCCATGCATGGTCATACCCGTGCCAACGCCACGTTGTAGAAGCATCTATTTGGTCCATTAAGTTTTCTTTTAAGACCATGGGCAAAGGTTTACGCCAAACATGAGTTAAAGAATAAGCCAAAACATTTACACGAACATCATTATATTCCATAACCGTTCCCGGTTCTTTTGGTCTTTCAAATTTCCAATCGTCGACATCTCCTTCTCTTGGTGGCCTGTCCCCCCAATCTTTTCCTCCCCATAATTCTCCAGACCATGCAGAATTTTGTTGTAACAAATGTTCCCAAGTTATTTTTGAATTGTGCTCACCATTAAAGGTACCGTCCCAAATATAATTTTCGACTTTATCATTTGTATTCGCTATCAATTTTTTATCTACGGCTAGACCGGCAACGGTGGATAAAAAACTTTTGGTAACGCTAAAGGTCATATCAACTCTTTTAGTATCGCCCCAAGAACCAACCAGATAACCGTTCTTTAAAATCATACCTGCTGGACCGCCTCGCTTTTTAGTGGGGCCTAAGATTTCATGAAAAGGCTCGCGTTCAAAACCCTTTAAAATAGCAATACGCAAATCTCTTGAGCCAGAATATTCATTATTCTTGGCGAACTCTATAGCTTCTGAGAGCTTTTCATTATTGATATTTAGCGTTTGGGCACTTTGCCCTTTCCAAATTTCATTGCGCTCAGGAAAGTAGTACTCCTGCCCGCAGAGAAGATTAAACGTCAACAGTATTGTTATACAACTCAGGCTTAACTTATTCATGTTATAGTTCTTTTCGCATTAACCAATCGGTTTGTTTGTCGTTTCCGATGTAATAGGGATGTGTATCAAACTTTACAAAACCATGTTTCTGGTAAAAACGAATGGCATCTAAATTATGTTCCCACACTCCAAGCCAAATATATTGTTTCTCTTTTTGTCTTGCGATTTTTAAAGCCTCTAACAGTGTTTTGGCACCTAAGTTCTTTCCTTGATGTTTATGAATAATATAAATCCGTTCCAATTCTATACCCTCTGGCTGTTTTAATTCGCTTTGGGCATCAAACTCATTTAATTTAAAGTACCCGATTAGTTGTTTCTTTAAATAAATGAAGAAGAAATGTGAAGCTTTGGTATTTAGTTCCCTTTTTAAAGTGGAATGTGAAAATGCTTTATGAATATAATCTTGAAAATCGCGTGGATTGTTCTGTAGTGAAAAGGCATCTGTAAAAGTCTCGCGGGAAATTTTAGAGAGTACAGGTACATCTTTCTCACAACATTTTTGAAAATCCAGTTCCATATAACTAATGTAACCCAAATGCGAATAATGAAAAAGGGCAACATCATGGATGTTGCCCTTTTAAAAATGTCTTTAATGAATCTTTATAACATAAAAAGCTTTTTTACTAATAGCGCAAAGCCAGCATAAAAATCATTACGATATACCTTGATTTCTTCTTCAATAGGCATATGGTTAAATTCTGATGTCATGGGGTAAATTTTAAGTGGTTAATTTGGGTAAATATTTTGTTATATCAAAACTAAACCACAACTATTAATAGTTAAAATTTATGTTGTGAATTCGAATTAGGTTGTTGTAAATGGAAAAACAAGTATGTTTTGATAGCCTAAACGAATAGTAATCTACATCCATCTATCGATATTTTTATTATTACGCCGATTAAATAAGGTGTATAAAATATATCATAGTAATATAGGAGTCCCAAACAAGTCTTACTGCTTATTTAAATACCTACATGCGTATGAGTTATGATTTGAATCCTTTATTAAAAAAGCAATTGTCCGAATTCGACAGCTTCAAAAACGGGTTCGAAGACTTTCCATCTTTTTTACAAAAAGTAAATGAATCTTACCTTTCTTTAGAAACGTCTATAAAACAGCTCGAACAGTCGCTCGAGATTCATAGAAAACAAAAAACGCACACCAATCTGAAGATCGAGAATATTACACGTAATGCGAACAATGCCGTTGACAATATTACCGAAGTAGTCTTTGAAATTGATTTGGCAGGAAATTGGATTTACTTGAATCAAGCTTGGGAAAAATTAACTGGATTAAAGGTCATAGATTGTCTTGGGGAGCCTTACACCAAGTATCTTGGTATTCTAAAGCCAAAAGACAATTTAGAATTAAGCAGATTAATAAATAGCAGTTTTAAATCGTATTGTAAGGTGTTGGAAATCCATCCTAGCAATGGCGAACCGCATTGGCTTGATGTGAGCATAAAAACGATTTTTTCGCTTTCTGGCGAACCCATAGGATATATAGGCACCATATGTGATATTACTTCGCAGAAAAAGGTAGAGCTTTCTTTGCTTCAGGCAAAAGAAAAAGAAATTCTGGCCAATAAGGCCAAAGATGAGTTTTTATCGACCATATCACATGAAATTAGAACTCCGTTAAATGCAGTAATAAGCACTTCGCATTTACTTCTTATAGAAAACCCTCACAGTTCACAATTAGAAAATCTAAATATTCTTAAGCATTCTTCGGAACATTTACTTTCATTAGTGAACGACGTGCTAGACTTTGGAAAAATAGAAAGTGGTAATATTGAACTGGAAAATGTTGAGTTTAACTTTTCGAATGTCATCAATAGTTTTTTATCGACATACTTAAATATTGCCGAAGAAAAAGAAATCAATTTTTCAGTAAATAGAGATTATGGTATTCCTGAAATTTTAATAGGCGATGCTACCCGACTAGCACAAATTTTAAGAAACCTAATAAGTAATGCCATAAAGTTTACCTCATCTGGTGGGGTTGTTCTTAATATTAAAAAGAGTAAGAAAACCAGTAAGCATGTAACTTTAAATTTTGAGATAATAGATACGGGTATTGGCATTTCAACAAGTGAGAGACAAAAGATCTTTAATTCGTTTACGCAAGCCAATACGACTACAGCCAGAAAATTTGGAGGCACTGGTTTAGGGCTTAGCATTTGTAAAAAACTATTGCAATTGATGGGCAGTAAAATTAACCTGCAAAGTGAGCCTGGTATAGGGTCTATTTTCAGTTTTCCTCTGACTTTTGAAATTGGTAGTGAAAATCAACATCAAAAACATCTAGAAATTCAAGAGAACAATTCAAATAAGTCACTAAGAGGGCTATCTGTTTTAGTTGCCGAAGACAATAAAGTAAATTGCCTTGTTTTGCGAAAGTTCTTATCTAAGTGGGATGTTTCTTTTGAAATAGCGACTGATGGTAATGAAGCAGTTGAAAAATATCAAAATGGTTCGTTTGATTTGATTTTAATGGATATTATGATGCCAAACATGAACGGTTTTGAAGCAACCAAAACAATTCGGAAGTTTGACTCCAATATACCGATTATAGCTTTATCAGCTGCAACTGCGGTGCATATGGAGAAAGAATACGATGAAGCCGGAATGAACGGTCATATTAGCAAACCTTTTAATCCTAATACCTTATTTAGCACCCTAAAGAGAATGCAAACCATAGGATATAAAAAAGTCGATTATTTAAATTAGCATTTCAGGAACATTTCCTTCAATCAAAAGATTTCCTTCGGTAGCATTTTTAATTTCTTCAACAGAAACTCCTGGTGCACGTTCTAAAAGTTTAAATCCTTCGTTAGTAACTTCTAAAACCGCTAGGTTGGTAACTATCTTTTTAACGCATCCAACTCCTGTTAGCGGTAGGCTACATTTTTTTAGCAGCTTAGAATGACCTGCCCTATTGGTGTGCATCATGGCTACAATGATATTTTCCGCCGAGGCAACCAAGTCCATCGCACCACCCATCCCCTTGACCATTTTTCCAGGTATTTTCCAATTAGCGATATCACCGTTCTCTGCGACTTCCATAGCACCTAAAATGGTAAGGTCTACATGTTTGCCTCGAATCATGGAAAAGCTCGTAGCCGAATCAAAAAATGATGCCCCAGGTAATGTTGTTATGGTCTGCTTGCCTGCATTAATGATATCTGCATCTTCTTCATCTTCAAATGGGAAAGGTCCCATTCCAAGTACTCCATTTTCACTTTGAAATTCTACACTAATATCATCGCGTACAAAATTGGCGACCAAAGTTGGTATGCCTATACCAAGGTTTACATAATAACCGTCTTGTACTTCTTGTGCGATTCGCTTTGCGATTCCGTTTTTATCTAACATCTTTTTGTTATTCCTGCAGAAATAGAAATCTTTTTAATTATATGTTACTGCTATTGATTTATTCTCTTCTAATTGCATATCTATTGAAGTCTCCAACTACTTTGTTTTCTCTATTCCAAAGAAAAACAGGAATACCCGCAATTGTGCTACCGGCCGCTGCAATGACTTTCCACCAAGTTATTCCATTGTTAGGAGTTGAAAACAAATAAATTCCAGATAACAGAACAATAATCAAACCAGCTACAAATCCACCTACTACTTGTCGATTATCTACAACAGCACTTATTCTATTAATATGTTTCTTTTCAAATTTTCCACAACTATTACAATTTACTTTCATTTCATCACCAAACTTCATCTGTAAATCAGCTCTAGTATTTGCTTTAAGTTTTAAATAGTTTTGTTTCTTGCATGCTGAACAAGTATATGTCAATCTCATACAATAAAAATTGGTGTCTATTTATCTAAAATTTAGATTGTTTTAGCTCTTACAGTTCGCTGTTCTATTCGTTTCTCATATTTCTCTCCTTGAAAAATGCGTTGTACAAAAATTCCCGGAATATGAATTTCGTTTGGATTGAGCATTCCAGCAGGAACCAATTCCTCGACCTCAGCAACTGTAATTTTAGCCGCCCCGCACATACACGGATTAAAGTTTCTTGCCGTTCCCTTGAAAATTAAATTTCCTGCTTCATCACCTTTCCAGGCCTTCACAAATGAATAGTCTGCTTTAAATGCAGGCTCAAGCACGTACATTTTACCATCAAACTCCCTTGTTTCTTTTCCTTCGGCTACTTCAGTGCCATAACCCGCAGGGGTATAAAAAGCCGGGAAACCTGCCTGGGCAGCCCTACATTTTTCTGCAAGTGTTCCCTGAGGGGTGAGTTCTACTTCTAATTCTCCACTTAACATTTGGCGTTCGAATTCATCGTTCTCCCCGACATATGAAGAAATCATTTTCTTAATTTGATGTTTTTGAAGTAGCAGCCCTAATCCAAAATCATCGACTCCTGCATTATTGGAGATACATGTGATGTCTTTTATTCCTAATCGTACCAATTCTGTAATTGCATTTTCAGGAATTCCACAAAGACCAAAACCACCTAACATAAAGGTCATTCCGTCTTGTACTCCTTCAAGAGCTTCAGAAACATTAGAAACTACTTTTTTTATCATCGTTTTGTATTAAAAATCCAAGTCTTCAAGATCGTCTTCAGTATCCAAATCATCTTTCATCTCTTTGATGATTTTAGTACAGTCAACATTTATGGATAAATTCGAAGGTTTTTCAAAAGCTTCTTTTGAAACACCCAAGGCTTCGTTGGCATAATTGGCTTTCATATACAAGCCCCAAATAGGCAACGCCATAGATGCTCCTTGTCCATAAGCCAGACGACTAAAATGTGTAGATCTTTCTTCACCACCTACCCATACACCAGTTACCAAGTTAGGTACCATACCCATAAACCAACCATCACTTTGGTTTTGCGTAGTACCTGTTTTACCGGCAATCGGATTAGTTAATTCATAAGGATAACCAGTAACAACCTCTTTATAAACCTGATTATTTTTATTAAAGGTATGTCTTAATCTCCCTCCTGAACCATATTGTGTAACTCCTTCCATAAGATTGACCATTGCATATGCAACATCTTTACTTAAAACATCTTTGGTTTCCGGCACATACTCATATAAAACTGTACCATACTTATCCTCAATTCTGGTGACCACGACAGGCTTTACATAGACCCCTTGATTGGCAAAAGTACCATAAGCTCCTACCATCTCAAATACATTCATTTCGGGTACGCCTAATGCTATAGCGGGTACTTCTAGGATATCTCTAGTTATACCCATACTTTTTGCAATTCTTGCTACCGACCCTGGGCCTACCTGGTCTATTAACCTTGCCGTTATCGTGTTTACAGAATTTGCCAATGCTTGTTTAAGTGTCTTATTTTTACCCGAGTATTTCCCGTCCGAATTTTTAGGGCACCAAGACTCCATATTACCATGTTTTCCAGCCTCAATACAATATTGAGTGTCCGGCAAAGAATCACAAGGTGAATATCTTAGCTGATCAATGGCCGCTGCATATACAAAAGGCTTAAAAGTAGACCCTGCTTGTCTTGAACCTTGGATTACATTATCATACTGAAAATGCTTATAATCAGTGCCCCCTACCCAAGCTTTTACATGGCCCGTTTGCGGTTCCATCGACATCATGGCCGTCCGTAAAAAGGTTTTATAATAACGGATAGAATCCATAGGGCTCATCACCGTATCCTTTTCGTAAGAATCACTGTTCCAATCAAAAACGGTCATATTTATCTTCTTTTTAAAAGAAGCCCTGATTTCGTTTTCAGATTTGCCCTGTGCTTTTAAAGCTTTCCAACGAGAGGAAGTTTTAATGGCACGTTCCATAATATTGTCTATTTCAAACTTCTCTAAATCTAAAAATGGGGTTGTAGGATTTCGTTCTTTTGTATTCTGCACAAAGAATTCAGCCTGTAGTTTTTTCATGTGTGCTACTACCGCTTCTTCTGCATTCTTTTGCATTCTCGAATCAATCGTCGTATAAATTTTTAAACCGTCGAGGTACATATTGTAATCTTCACCATTGGGCTTTTTATTTTCTTTGATCCAATTTTTTAACCAGCTTCGCTGCAGATACATTCGTAAATACGTCGCTAAACCTTCTTTATGGGATTCTGGACTATAATTAAGTTTTAGAGGAAGCTCTTGTAAAGAGTCTTTTATTTTGCCATCTAAATAACCATACTTTGCCATTTGTGCCAACACTACATTTCTTCTATTCCTTGTGCCAACCGGGTTTCTATGCGGCCTAGGATTGTAAAATGATGAATTTTTAAACATGCCAACCAGCATAGCTGCTTCTTCCGTTCTTAATTCCATTGGTTCTTTTCCAAAATAAATTCTAGTAGCTGAACGGATACCATCTGCGTTGTTACCAAAATCATATATGTTGAAATACATGGCTATGATTTCTTCTTTGGTATAATTTCTTTCAAGTCTTGTTGCAATTACCCATTCACGAATTTTTTGAAAATACCTCCTCCAGTCTTGCGCTTTTTTGCCAACAAATAATTGTCTAGCCAATTGTTGCGAAATTGTACTCGCTCCACCTTTTTTCCCTAAATACATTAAAGCCCTTGCAAATCCTCTCGCATCTATTCCAGCATGGTCATAATGCCTAACATCTTCAGTAGCCACCAAAGCATCAACCAAAACTTTTGGAAGTTGATCAAATGCTATTGGTGTTCTATTGTCTTCGAGGTAAAGCTTCCCAAGTGTTTGACCGTCGGAAGAAATAAATTCGGTAGCCAGATTAGTTTGCGGATTTTCTAAAGATTCAAAAGTTGGCATTTCGCCAAATGCTTCCCAAGAAGCTAATAAAAAAACCAGGGCTACTAGAGCAATCCCTGAACCAAATAAAATCCAAAACCACTTTATATATTTAACGAAACCTGTACTTTTCTTTTTTGTAGCCTTTGCCATAGCTATTTTGTTCTTTTACTTATTTCTACTCCGACATCGGTAATCCCGGTAAGGTTAGAGATGCCATCAACTTTTCCGTTTTGCCGCATTGCGTGCGAAATCTTTAGTTTATATACGCCCGAATCTGGAAAAACGATGTTTTCACGATACCAAAGTTTATTTTCCTTTACACTGCCAAAACCCTTACCCAACCAACTGCCATCTGGCAACGCCATCTCATACTCTAAAGTATCCGAAACTGTTTCACCGTTAGGATAGTCCAACTCAGTGATTAAAAAAAGGTTGCTGTATTGAAAATTATTGTCATTTCTAAGGTTAAGATATACATCATACGGTTTCGATAGATCCAAATCAGAAAAACTAAACTGTACGGTATCTTCTACTTGCCAAACCCCTTTGTCTAATTGTTTGTACTCAGAATAGGCAGTTTGTGTTTCACATGAACTTAACAAGGCAAAAACACCACTAAAAAGAAGATATTTAAGATTTCTTATGTGCATTTTGTTTGTTTCTTCTTCGCTTTTTATTGTGATTCCTCTTTTTGTTCTTCTTTGGTCTATCAAAACGGTTTAGACTGTCTTGCCCAACTACATTTTCAAAGACCATTTTTTCTTCGGTTACTGTTTCGACAACATACTGCTCAAGGCTGGCAACAGATTCCTTTTTCTTATTCTTTTCAATTATCTCTTGAACCCTCTCTTTGCTTAAAGCATACCAATTAGAAGGGTCGTTTTTGTAAGAAAACCAAAGCGTTTCTTTAAAAATATCGGATTTCTGACAAAAGGCAACGCCTTTCTCGGTATGTAGTTTTGTGTCTTGCCCCGGGAAATCTTTTAAAGCATCAAGATACATATCCAACTCATAATTCAAACAACATTTTAGCTTTCCGCATTGCCCTGCTAATTTCTGCGGATTTAGTGCCAATTGCTGATATCTTGCCGACGACGTACTTACCGATCTAAAATCATGCAGCCAGGTTGAACAGCACAATTCGCGCCCGCAAGAACCAATTCCACCTAAACGCTGGGCCTCTTGGCGATATCCAATCTGGCGCATTTCGATACGAATTGAAAAGGCCTTGGCCATATCTTTAATTAACTGACGAAAATCAACACGGTCTTCGGCAGTATAGTAAAAAGTAGCCTTAGATCCATCACCCTGAAATTCCACATCGCTGAGCTTCATTTGTAGGTTCAGCGAAATAGCAATTTCTCTAGATCGTTTTTGAATTTCAGCTTCTTTATCACGGCATTTTTGCCAAATATCGATATCTCTTTGAGAAGCTTTTCGGTATACTTTTGGTAAATCTTGGTCAGTAGGGTCTACTTTTTTTCGTTTCATTTGAACCTTTACCAGCTCGCCTGTTAAGGTTACTATACCAACATCATGACCAGACTTTGCCTGAGTAGCGACTACGTCTCCAATCGCTAACGATAGGCCTTCGGAGTTCCTAAAAAATTCTTTTCTGCTATTTTTAAAACGGACTTCTACACAGTCGAAAGGTTTTTGCCCATTGGGCAAAGACATGTTAGAAAGCCAATCAAATACCGTGAGTTTATTACAACCATCAGTGCCACAAGTGCCATTATTCTTGCATCCCCGCGGCTGCCCATCCTTACCGGTTGAACAACTGCTACATCCCATACTTTATATATTGAATTAAGAAAAAAGCCAGAGCAATTTCTTAATTAGGGTTCATAAATTAACTAGAAGTAAATATAGCTAAATTAACTAAACCTCTACTGTCTTTAGGTTATAGGTTTTTGTATAGAAATAGTTCTGATTTAATCTGAGTGACATAAGAGTCGGAAAAAATATAACTTAACATTCACATATTGTCCTAAAGCTCCAGCTATTTGCTTTTACAATGACAACACAATGTATTTTGTGGTAAGGAAGAAGAAAGTTCAAATGACTCAGCGGTTGTCATTAAACAGGAGGCCTTCATCTATTTTGAGATGACTCACAGATTTTTTCAGTTGTTGACATGCGAATAAAATCCATCACCACTATAATTACCTCCCTCCACCAATACTAATATTCGATTTGCACCTTTATCCAAGGTTATTGGAAGACTTTGACCAGAATGTTCCGAGTTTTCAAAAAAATCAAACCAGGCAAGTTTTTGTTTTTCAATAAGGCCAATGTAGTTTGAATTGACCCAAACATGTAAATTGTTCAAAGAGCCGAAGTGAATTTTTATTTGTTTATTCTTGTTTGAATTGATTTGTGTTGAGAAATAAACCAATTTTTGATTTGTTTTGAACCTTGAGATTTTCCCTGCCAATAAACAACCCCTAACATCGGTTGAAAAATTTTTCCATTCAAATTTTTGCCCATCAACTCTTAGCGTTTGGTTTTTAGTTGAACCTTCTACTTCATTGATACGCTTACTGAATGGCCCTAAAGCTTTCCAGTTATTTATCAATGCCTCTCTATTATAATTGATGTCCGTTTGGCTCATTGGTGCCACATAACTAAAATCATCAATTCGCTCAATTGAAATATTATCCATCCAAACCTCACCACCTGCAAGTCGAGGCTTAAAACCTAATTTTCCTTTTGGGTATTCATAATGCTGGAAAACCACTTTAGGGGTTTTCATATCGGTCACATAAAAATGACACTCAGCATCAATGATTTCGGCTTTAAACGAAAACCATTTGTTTTTCTTTATTTCGGCATCATTGGCCAGTGGTGTTCTATACTCTTCATATAACGCCCTGGAAGCATTGCCATCGCGATGGGGGTTAACCCTTATATAACTTCCTTTCCCCTTTATATAAATACATCCAAAATCAGCCCTTTCCGTTTTATTATAATTGTAAACAAGACCTAAATAGTCATGCCTGTCTGTTGGAAAAAGAGCTTCACCTTTAATTACAACTTTATCCCATTTATCAGAATCCTTTACCAGAATGCATTCTGCCGTTTTGTTTGGTGTAAGTTGTAGTACTGATTTATGCAATTTATCTTCGGTAGTGATTATTTCTGCAATTCCTATATTTTCAACTTCCCAGTTATCAAGACCCGTTTCAAAATTGTCTTCGAATAATAGTTGTGCTGAACAAAATAGTGGAAAAACTACTAATGGAGTTAGAATTTTCAGTTTCATTAATATTTGTTTTTTTGGTTTTAATCACCTGTTTCATATGGCAGGTTAAAACAATCTTTCTTGAATATTTTTTTATAAAATCAATTATTGAAACTACCTTTTAAAACCAACATTAATATCTATACCCTCAGATATATTTAGAACATTTTAAAGCCTACGTATAGTTGAAAATTTCTATTTCTAAAAGTACCTTCGTCAGTATTTGAAATATCTGAGATGCCTAGATTGTATCTTGCACCAAACTTAAAATTGCGCGTAAACCTATACTCCGCTCCAACTACTGCGGAAAACTCAAAAGATTTAAAGTCTGCATCCACAAAAGGATCCCCATCATTATTATCCAATTCAATGGTGTCTTTTACCATAAAACCAAATTGGGGGCCCAATTGAAAAGATAAACCATTGGAAAAAGGCCTGTAATTAAGCAAAAGAGGAACTTTAATGTAGTTGACCCTTTGTTTAAAGTCTATGCCTTGTAGGTCAACATCAGAACCTTCTTGAGAATATAAGGCTTCTGCTAAAACCCCTGTTTTTTCAGAAAGCTTAAAGTCGCCATAAAACCCTATATGAAATGAAGATGTGGCAGTGGTAGTTAATTGAATAGATGCATCTGGGATATCATATTTTGCAGTTTGATTAGAAATGTTCAAACCCGCTTTAACCCCAAAGTTTGTCTTGTAGGCTTCTTTTGCATAATCTGGAGTTATGGGTTTTTGGCCCCAAACCGAAAGTGAAGCAACTACTAAAATTACAGTTGTTAATTTTTGAATTTTCATTTGTTATTAACTTAATATTTAACCCAAAACTAGTTTTGAAATTAAACCGGAGGGAGAACTTTCCATTAAGCTATGATTTTGCAAAACAAACCTCACGTTCTATATGATGTTCAAATACGTTGTGCGGTATTGTGGGTTGCCTTGGCTAATCTAAAAAAGTAGAGATTACCACTTTAATTCCAAGCCATTCTTAACCCTCTTTACAATCTTTTTAATTGCCGTAATATCCTCTAAAGGATTTTCTTTGAGCACCAAAAAACTGGCCTCATATCCATCTTTAATAGCCCCAATGTTTCTGTCTGAAAATATGATTTTTGGAGATTGAACAAGGATGTTTAACAATTCTAAATTATTAAAAGCCCCAATTTCAATAATATCATCAATTTCTTCCGACAAAGTTGTATTCGTTTGGTCTGCACCCAATGCAATTGTAATATTTGCATTCTTAAAACGAATGAGTTGCTCTTTTAAAAATGCATATTTCTTTTGAAGTAAAACAGTATCCAAGGCCATCTTTTTACCGTCCCAATAGTTGGCATAGTATTTTGCGAATGATACCGGTAGGAATAATCATGGCACCTTTAGCGCCAGCCTCTTTAAGAGTTGCATCTGAAATGGTCAGTTTTTGTAAATCTGGATTTCCTAAACCACCTCCGTATCCTGGCATATGGGCAAAATGTTTTATATCGTGTTTTAAGGCGACTTCGAAATCTGAAACGGTTTCTATATGGGCATATAAGCGAACATTGTCCTTCCTGGCCAGCTCACTGACCTGTGTAACTACGACCTCTGACAATCCATAATTACCAATATTTTTATTGGTAATTTCTTTAGTTCTATCTAAAATATTTGACATGTAAATCTTGACAATAGCTGGTTTTTTTGATGTGACAGTTGCCCATTTTTTTCTTACATCTGCAATAGAGTCCATAAGATAATAGGCATCATTTTCCTTTAACCTACTATTTATAAGCTCTTCTTTTTTTGAAGGGTCCAACATTGCCCGCCAAGAGTAGTTTATGGCTTGGGTTTCGTATAATGTATGCGGATGACCTCCCGTGCTGGTAATTCCTCCGTGAGCAAAAGCCACCTCTAATTTTCCGGGGCTATTTATAGAATCTTTTAGTTGTAGATAATGGGAATAATGGTTGTTTAGTACCTGAATATAGAACACCCCTTCTCTTATATAGGCCTTGTAAATGCTATCAAACTTTTGCAGATTATCAAAATTATGGGTGTGCGCATCACCAAACGGCGGAATTACATATTGGTCTTTTAAATCGACTATGACGTCTGGCTGAAATGTTGCATTAAATTGAAAAAGCCCATCCTTTACCAAAAAATCTTTTTTTGCAAATGTCTCTCCATTAAAAACGTTGGCGTTCGTATATAAGATAGAAATTTTATGTTCTTTTTTTGCGCAACTGAACATTGAAAAAAATAGGGCCAATATGAATACTTTATGCACGGTTCTTAAGGTTATAAATCGTTAAACTGTACTGACTCAAACTCAGGGGAACCTTCAAACAGCTCATCTAAAAGCCATTTATGCATAGCTCCGTAAATAATTAAAATTCGTTCTTCTTCGTTTTCAACCAAATTAGCGGTATTTACAAAAATGCGTGTGTTGCGTCTATACCAGTGCCCTGTTAAATCGGTTCCCATATAATTGTCATAGACACCCAAATTTACCATACCGGTCAACCATATTTGTTTGCTCCTTTTAGCATACTGTTCAGAATTGTATAACCCCAACACATCCAACACCGTATTGGTTTTTTGGATAGAGTCCAAATAATCATTAAAAGCTTTGTTGTCATCATCATAAGCATGCATTAATTCTTTTTGCCCCAATGAATCTGCAAAATTTTCCAAATCTTCATCATCATCCATTTCACTTATGGCTTCAGGCATTGGAGGTCTGTTATCTACACAGTACAATTTATCATGATTTAGTTGTTTGGCCAGTCTAAACCCTATTTGAAATATCTCATTTTTTCTAATTTCCCAGCTATCATTCTTATACGCATTGTACAGCGAATCAACTGTCGGTTGAACTCTTGGTTGCCATTCTACAGCAATTTTTGTTGGATTGAATTTTTTAAGGATTTTCATTAAACTGTCCAATTGCTTTTGATTGTCCTCAGAAAAAATATCCATCCTATTTTTTCCTTTTATATCACTTGCATCACTATTGGAGTCAAAGTGAAACGTGCCAAGAACCATTGCTTTGTGTTTTGGTTCCTCATCTAATGACGGTAAGCTTTCTACTAATGGATCTTGAGTCTCCATAACATTTACAGTTTGTACTTCTTCTTTTTTGCAAGCAGCAAAGGTCAATATGCCAACTAATACTCCAATTTTATTTTTAAATTTTCTCATCTGATTTAAACCATTTAATTGCTTCTATTACTTTTTTATCTTTTTCTAACTCATGAAAATTATCGTCTTCAAACAGATAAATATCTGGCCGTAAGAAGCTCATTTGATTGTTATTCCTGTCTTGTTCGTAGCCTATTGATAGGGTTAAGATGATACCTAAAGGTTCTATGCCCTCACCAAACGGCAGACTGTATACTTCGTTTGCCGTCATTAAGCCTTTGCTTCGTTCCCCAATAAAAATAGTGTTGGGCCTTCCCTTAAATGCCAAACCCGTAATTTCACCAGAGCTTGCGGTAAACTGACTAGTCAGCACAGCTACTTTGGCATTGATAAGGTTTTTGGGAAGGCAATAATTTTTTAATTCGGCCGCTCTATCTTTATCATAGTACACACCTCCATCTTTAATATACCAATCCGTAGTTTTATGCTGTTCTAAAACCGAGGCAAAAGTTCCTTCACCTAAAAATTGTTGAATTCCAGATATCATGGGAAACATATCTCCACCTCCATTTAACCTGAGGTCTAAAATCCATCCTTTGATATCATCAGAATAGATATCACATATCATATCCTGAATTTCTTGGGATTTAGCGACTTCTTCCTCAAAATCATCACTTGATCTTAGATAAGGGATTCTTATATAACCATAATCTTCAATGCGCTTGGCCATTAACACAGCTTCGCCTGTTTTATAAGCTTCTCTTAGGGTTTCTTTGGCTTCGGGCAATGTATCATTAAAATCGATGGTGGCGCTATATAATATTTTTCCGTGCCACATCATACTATGCTTATCTTCCATAGTATTAAAAATTTCTGAAAACACAGAAAAAATGGCCTCCAGACTATCCTTCTTTACATTTGGTTTGTAATAGGTGTCATGAATGTTTTCCCAGTCCAATTTATCTTTATATAACCCATGCCTTTTAATTATGGCAAAGGTCGAATCCAAGAAATAGGTAATACTATCCGATGTATTCTCTAACTCACTTATATCGAGTCTTTTTCTTGCATTGTTCGCTCTATCGCTACAACTTAGTATTGTTAAGGAACAACTGATTATAATGGCTATTTTTTTCATCTTGAATTTTAAAGGGGCCTTCTGTAATAGGTTAGTTGACCATTTCCCATGCCCAATCAATAATTTGCTGGCTTATTTGGTCTTCCCATTTGCCGGGTTTAAAATTGAAACTATTACTGTAATTTGGATGAATGGTACTCCAATGGTCCAAATCTTTGTATTTGAATAATTCATGGTTTTGGTGATTGTTCTTCTCTAAAACCGAGATAATCATATCATTATCATGTTCCGTCATTATCCAGTCATTGGTACCCCAACGTATCCTTGCAGGGACTTTTAGGTTTTCCCAATGTTTTGCAAAATTAAAATCCTGCACTTGGTGATAATATGCCATAGGTCTACCATACATATGGTTTACCCCTTGTCTATGGTGTTTGGCGTATGTTGGGTTTTCCTGTAGCACCTCTTCAAAACTTCTTTTCTTAATCAACATTTCATAGTATAACGGAACGTAAACGGTATTCATCAAATCGTAAATTTCTTCTTGGCTTTTCCCCTCAATCTCCAGGATTCTTCGCTCTATCTCAAGCATATGCTCATACCAGGATTTAAAGAAGGTGCCGTCTGAAATTACCCCTGCAAAGTCATATGTGGTGGCTAAGTAAGGTGCCAAGGCACTACCCATACTATTCCCATAAACTATTATTTTATCTGGGTCTACGTAGGGTTTGGATTTTAGGTCTTTAATAGCAGTTTCATACCCATTTAGCTCTGTCAGGAAATCTATTTTGCCACAGTCGCCCTCACTATCGCCCACGCCGGGTTTTTCAATTCTATATAAAACCATATCCGACTTTTCAGCCAAATCTTGTATGAGTCTTATCCAATTATTACTTCTATCAGAATACTTTTCTACAGTTGAACAGCTCAAACCTTGTATGAGTATGATTGCGGGGTGTTTTTTATCAAGATTACCATCTGGCACGGTAATTATGGAACGCTGTTTTATCCCAAAATCACTTGTTATGGAGGAATAAATTGTTTTAACCCCTTTGTTGGTCTCAAAATCCAACGGTTTTAGACTAATCTGTTTTGTAATTGATTCTTGGCCTCTTTTAACTTTGATTGTTGTTTTTTGGTTGGATCTAATGCCGAAAACAATGGCACTCCAATCTTCTTGGTCAATTACATCCCTACCATTAACGGAAAGTATACGGTCATTTGGTTTTATCCCTGCTCTGTAAAGAGGAGAGTTACTTTCTATACTTTTTATTATAGCCCCTGGTACCGTGTTGTTTGGCCAAGAGATTTGAGCATCAAAAGTGGCCCTTCTGGGCAAATCTTGACCAAAAGAATACAAGCAACATAATAGGATAAGAAAAGAGTAGTATTGTTCTGTTGTTTTCATGTGTTAATTTTAAGAGTCCTATAATCTTTGATTGAGATCAATACATCATTGAATTGCAAATGTTGATTGCTCCATACTATCTATTAATTTTTCCTTTAGAATCGTTTGGTGATATTAAAAACCAATCATAGTTTTTAAGTTCCCAAGCAGTGCCCTTATCCACAGACAGCCCTTGCTCTTCAACCATTTCTTTTAATGGTCTTAGGTCTATTAAAGCCCATTTGTCCTTTTTTCCCATTTGCATTAAAAAGCTGGTATTACTCCAACCACTTTTGTTTATCTGATCTTGGCCATTTTTATAGCGCCTTACGTGCCTAATTGCTAAAAATTGTGTGTTGTTCGCTTTTGCTTTTTCGTGTAAATGGCGCCCTACATCGTACCTGCCATAAATGGAGTTGCCATGTGTTAAGTGCACGCCCCCTAATTTTGCTAGGACCTTTGGAAGCTTTTCTTTTTGGGTGGCTATACTATATAGGCTATCAAACTTTCTCCTCATATATTTGACTCGTGCGGCACTACCACCTTTTTTTTGTACAAACCAACAATAGATATTCCAGGAGTTTGTTAGTTCTTGAGCATAATTATTTAAATATTGTTCCTTAGAAACTTCATTTAAGAAGCGGTTTATCTTGGTATTGTTAAGCAACCAACAGTATTTGGATTTACCTGAAATTTTATCCTTAAAAACAACACTTGTCATCTCTTTTTGAGCCTCATTGTACAATTGGTAAATTACATCCGATTTGGTTGATAATTGGTACATTTTATCCAAATGCATCAAATAAGAAAATTCGTATTCCCTATCTATTCCCCAGAGATTAAATTCCAGTCGTGCAGACTCTTCAATAAATTTGGCATCAGCAATTTTGTCAACAAAAATGAAGGGCAGATATGGAAACTTGCTCTTCCCATACTTCTTATTTAAATCTTTTATTTTTGACATTATTGCCGTAGGCTCCTTAAAACCTTCTTCTAGAATTGTAGCGGCATAGTCGCCTACTTCAAGAGCAAAATGATTGAATCCATTAGATTTCAAAATTCCCAAAAAAGAAGAAGTAAAAAGACTTAATTGTTCTGATTGATGCACCTCGGCTATCCCAATAAACTGATTTTTATCAGCTTCTTCATTTAAAATGGACAAAACATTTTCTGAAAATTGCAACTCCTCTGAAACCGAAAAGTATACGGTTTCTTTTTCTACATCTTCCAACGTTAACTTATTTTGGGCTTTAATTCCCAAAAAGGCAAAGAAAAGTATCGTTACAAAAAAAGTATTTAGTTTCACAACAGGAATTTAGAATATGTAATTTACATACCCTACAAAGCTAAACCTGAGCGCTCTTCCCATAGTTAAGATTCCATCAAACGTTACATTCAAAAGATAAAACTGTTTACGTACAACACTTGTTATTTTGTTGTGCAGTTAAGGGGTTTTATAAGCAAAATAGTGCCCTTAATACTAAATTTTAAGTGATAGGTGGTTTTATAATTACTTTTGGAGTGTGAAAATTGATAATACTTTTAGATATCATCTACTACTTGCAGTTGTCATAATTGTAATGGATTTTTATGTGGACTATGTGTTTAAAAGCAGAACTTATTTTTTGGAAAGCTTTACGCTACTGGGTATCATTTTTAAAATCACCTACTACACAGCATTTTTTTCTGTTTACGCCTTGAACTACAGGTTTATTTCGCCAAGGACCTTACCCAAAGGAAGGCTATTATTGTTTGGCTTGGGCGTTATCACGCTGTTCTTTGTTTTTGCAGGTGTTAGATACCTATTGGAAGAAATCATAGTCTATCAATTAACAGGTTATCATAATTATCCCGAAAGAAACAGAACATTTCAATACTATATACTTGATAGTTCATACTACAGCTTAAAATCCATTCTTTTTAGCACTGTTATGTATTTACTGTTTCTGTACTTAAGGAACAGCTCAAAAATGCATCGTTTGGAATTGGAACACCAAAAAGCCGAATTGGATATTTTAAAAGCACAATTAGAACCCCACTTTTTGTTCAACACCCTAAATGTTTTCTATTCAGAATTAGCTGAAAAACAACCCGAAACTGCCAAAGGTATTTTTAAACTGTCAGAACTTTTAAGATATCTTACATACGAGGCAAAAAAAGACTTTGTGCCCTTAAAGAAAGAATTAAAATTTATTGAAGATTATATTTATTTATACCAAAAACGCTTTGAAAACAACTTGTTCTTAAATCTTAGCATTGAAGGCGAGATTGGTTCCCAAAAGTTACCCAGTTTAATATTGATTCACTTTGTAGAAAATATTTTTAAACATGGTATCACGAATGAAAAAAGAACTCCTGCAAAAATAGAAATATCGGTAGCGGAAAATTATCTTGTGGTACACACTGAAAATAAAATCTCTAATGTAAAAAACTACAGTACTACGGGTATTGGCAAAGAAAATTTAAAAAAAAGACTGCAATTGCTCTTTGGCAAGGATTATGAATTAAGTAGTAATGCGTTGGACAATATGTACTCTACATATTTAAAAATACCTCTAAAATGAAAGTCTTAAAATGTTTAATCATAGATGACGAAGCACCAGCAATTAGATTATTGGAGTCTTATGTAAAAAAAGTGCCTTTTTTAAAATTGGTCGCCACATCCTCCAACCCCATAGAAGCCATTGCCATAATAGAAAAGGAAGAGCCCGATCTTGTTTTTTTAGACATACAAATGCCAACAATCACTGGAATTCAGCTATCTAAAATCGTAAAAGATAAGGTCAAGATTATTTTTACAACGGCATACCCACAGTTTGCCATTGAAAGTTATGAGCTAAATGCTACAGACTATTTGTTAAAACCATTTGAATTTGAACGGTTTTACACTGCGGTATTAAAAATTAAACCGTTCAAGAATAAGCAAAAAACAACCAATACCAATGATTTTATTTTCATTAAAACGGATGGTAAGAACAACTTTAAAAGAGTCCAAATTAATGAGGTTTTGTACATAGAAAGTCTTAAAAATTATGTCTGTATTCACCAAAAAGACAGTCAAATCATTACTTATAATACACTCAAACATTTTGAAACGGAATTGCCCGAATCACTATTTATAAAAATTCATAAATCCTACATCATAAACATTGAAAGTATCCTTAAAACAGATTCCTTATCCGTATTAATGGTAAATGGTAAAGACCTTCCCATAGGAGATACTTATAAAAAAGCTTTTTTTGAAAAAATCAATTCCTTAATGCTATAAGGCCCTATTAAATGTAAGCAAAGGGGTTTGCGTGAATTAGCGATACTCTTTTTCAAGCAATTACTTGACGTTTTCTTCACTTAGTTTAAAAAAACCATGAATAGCATTGGAGCTGTCACTTTTTTTGGAAGTACAGATTTTATCTTTTAGCAGGTTCTTATTTCTTAAACTTCAACACCTCTGAACGTCCTTTTTTAAAGATTTTATTGCTGGCATGTTTTCCTTTACGAAGCTTTTTTTGCTCCTCATAAGGTAGGGCGTGAATTTCTTTACAATCATCTGAACAACAATTGTTCATGGCCCTAGCACATTTCTCACATTGAATAAACAACAAATGGCATGCTTCATTGGCGCAATTCACATGCTCGTCACATGGTTTTCCGCATTGGTGACAATTGGCAATGATATCTTCAGATATACGCTCTCCCCTTCTATGGTCAAAAACGAAGTTTTTGCCTAAAAACTTGTTTTCCAGCTTCTTTTGGTTGACCTGACGGGTATATTCTATAATTCCACCTTCCAACTGATATACGTGTTTGAATCCCTTGTGTTTGTAATAGGCACTGGCCTTTTCACAACGTATGCCCCCTGTACAATACATGACCAATTTTTTATCTTCTTTGTGGTCTGCCAAGTCTTTTTCTATAATATCCAGCGAATCACGAAAAGTATCGACATCGGGTGTGACCGCATTTTTAAAATGGCCAATCTCACTTTCATAATGGTTGCGCATATCGACTAACACCGTATCTGGGTCTTCAATCAATTCATTAAACCGTTGTGCATCTACATGAATGCCTTTATTGGTAACATCAAAAGTCTTATCGTTAAGACCGTCAGCAACTATTTTTTGACGCACTTTTACTTTTAACTTTAAGAACGATTTATTGTCTTGCTCTATGGCAATATTCAGTCGTACATTTTTTAAAAAAGTAATGCTGTCTATATGTGTTTTAAAAGCATCAAAATTCTCTGCAGGAACAGAAAGCTGGGCATTTATGCCTTCATGGGCAACATAAATTCGCCCTAATACTTCTAAAGCATCCCAGTTAATAAAAAGATGATTTCTGAAAATTTCGGTATTACCGATGTGTGCATATTTATAGAAAGAGATAGTAAGCCGGTCTTTACCTGCTTCTTCTATTAATTTCTCTCTTTCTTTTGCACTTAATGTATTGTACAGTTGCATGCTATACTAATATTTTAAGTTTTAAAGTGTCGCAAAAATAGGAATTAAATAAAAAAGGCGCACCTTGCTTTCGGGTGCGCCTTTGACCACTAACATTTCTTTTTCATAGAATAAAATAAGATACTGTGGTCTCAAAAAGTTTTAGAAACTATTTGACAAGTATTTGAATTAGCTACCTAAAGGATGTAAACCTTTTAAAAAGGTTGCGTTGCCATTTTTAAATGCAAAAGAAATGGTATTTTAGTCGTCTAATTTTTGAAACATGGCTAACGAGAACGAGGCAAAATTAAAAGCGTTAAAATTAACATTAGATAAGCTTGATAAAACATACGGTAAAGGCGCCGTTATGAAACTTGGTGATAGTGTAATAGAAGATGTCGAAGTCATATCTTCTGGCTCTTTAGGTCTGGATTTGGCCTTAGGTGTTGGTGGTTATCCAAGAGGAAGGGTAATCGAAATATATGGCCCGGAATCTTCGGGTAAGACAACTTTGACATTACACGCCATAGCTGAAGCTCAAAAAAATGGAGGTATCGCCGCCTTTATTGATGCAGAGCATGCTTTTGACCGTTTTTACGCCAAAAATTTAGGGGTCGACATTGATAATCTCATCATTTCGCAACCCGATCACGGCGAGCAAGCGTTAGAGATTACGGAGAATCTAATCCGTTCTGGGGCAATCGATATTGTTATCATTGATTCCGTTGCCGCTCTTACACCCAAAAGTGAGATTGAAGGGGAAATGGGTGACTCTAAAATGGGTTTACATGCACGATTGATGTCTCAAGCACTCAGAAAACTAACTTCCACAATCAGTAAAACGCACTGTACGGTTATCTTCATTAATCAATTACGTGAGAAAATCGGGGTGATGTTCGGTAACCCAGAAACTACTACTGGTGGTAATGCACTTAAATTCTACGCTTCTGTTAGATTAGATATTAGACGTTCTACACAAATAAAAAGCACCGATGGTGAAGTTTTAGGAAATAAGACCCGTGTAAAAGTAGTTAAGAACAAAGTTGCTCCACCATTTAAAACAGTGGAATTCGACATTATGTACGGCGAAGGTATTTCTAAAGTAGGTGAAGTTTTAGACCTTGGCGTAGCCTATGAAATTGTAAAGAAAAGTGGTTCTTGGTTCAGTTACGGTGACACCAAATTAGGTCAAGGACGTGATGCAGTAAAATCACTTTTAGAAGATAATCCTGAATTGGCCGAAGAACTTGAAGAAAAAATACGCGAAGCCATAACTACGCTAAAAGAGTAATTTAAATCATAAAAAACGTCTTAAACGCAACCTTTCTGGGCAAAACGCATCTTACTACTTGAAATTAAAGCCTATGAAAAAAGTAATTTTAGCGCTGTGCTGTGCTTTAGCAATTCTCAGCATTTCTAGTTGCTCGCTAGATTCCGATGAACAGAACTTTCAATTTACTGTTTTAGAAGTGGTAAGTGCTGATTTTCCCGAGTCTTTTGACCACAATGGAATACATGAAATTGAAGTGACTTTTACAAGACCCAATGACTGTACGTTTTTTGAAGGTTTTGAGGTGACCTCACCAGAGACCACCACTAGAATTGTTTCTACAATCGGCACAATACTTGAGAGTGATTCTTGCAACGATTCCTTAGAAGAAGTTAGTGCGACCTTTAGATTTCGAGTGGATTATACGGATACCTATTTATTTCGATTTTATTCGGGAACGGATGAGGCCGGTAACGCCACATACTTGGAATATGAGGTGCCAGTAATGCAATAAAGACGATAATAATCTTAGTATTAAATCTAACCAACAAATAGCTTGAGTCTTGAAAAACTCATAAATAACTGTAAACAGGGCAATCGACGGGCTCAAGAAGAACTCTACCGCAAATACTCGGGAGTGCTTTTTGGAATGTGCCTAAAGTATTCACGGAATAAAACAGAAGCTGAAGACAGTCTTCATGACAGTTTTATGACGATTTTCGACAAAATTGATCAGTTTACGAACAAAGGTTCTTTTGAAGGCTGGATGAAACGGATTACCGTAAACACTGTTCTACAGAAATATAGAAAAGAGCAGCATTTGAATGTAGTCTCTGAAAACATGGGAGATGAAGAGGTAAGCATTGAAAGTGAGCATGTAGATAATATTAATCTCTCTACATTACTGAATCACATTCAAGAACTGCCCAACAAATACCGGCTCACGTTTAACCTTTATGTTCTTGACGGCTATTCTCACAAAGAAATCAGTGAGCTTTTAGGAACATCAACAGGAACATCAAAATCTAATTTGGCGAGGGCCAAAATGATTTTAAAAGAAAAAATTGAAAAAGAAAATATAAGCATAGCTTAATTACATTAAGTATGGAAAAAAAGAATTTAGAAAAACTCTACCAAGAGAAGTTGAAAGACTTCAGGCAGGTTCCTGATGAGCATGTTTGGGAATCTATTGCCGCTTCCTTGGATAAGAAGAAAAAGAAAAGGGTAATTCCGCTCTGGTGGAAACTGGGTGGAGTTGCTGCATTATTGGCACTATTTGTCTTTGTGATAAATCCTTTTGAATCAGCTATTCCTGAAGATCAAACTACAAGCACGGAAAAAAATACGGACCAAAATCCTGAGAAAAATACACGTAATCAAAAACTATCGAACGACTCTATTGAAATCATTAGAGCGGAAAATGAACCCAAACTAGCGGATACCGAAAAAGCTGACCAAACTAATGAAACTAACACTATTCAAATAACAACCACACAATCTTCACAAAAAGATAACGTGAACGAAGCTGCAGGCCAACAATTTGCCAACACTAAAACGCAAAAAGACCAACAAAAAGAAAGTGTAAAGAATAAAGGAAGAATTCTTGTTGCAGAAAATGAGCCCTCTAACGAAAGGAGGCTTAAAAAGAATAACAATCAAATAGATTTTAATAAATCACTATCTAATAATTCTAAAAACAGTGAAGTAGCAACCACTATTGATACTGAAAAAGAAAAGGTCGACACCGACCTTTATAAAAAAGACGCTTTAGATAAAGAATTATCAAATACCAAAGAAGCTGTTGCCAAAACGGCTGTTGATTCTCTGGATTTAGAAAATGGCAAAAAATCGATTTTCGACGCTATTAAAGAGAAAGAAGATCAAGAAGAGGTTGCTGAAGTAGAAACCAAGGAAAATAAATGGTCTGTCGGACCTTCTATTGCACCGGTGTATTTTGATGCCGTGGGACAGGGTTCACCTATACATTCAAATTTTGTAGAAAACTCAAAATCTGGAAACATTAATTTGAGCTACGGTTTAACGGTTGCCTATGATTTAGGCAAAAGACTAAAAGTTCGTTCGGGAATTCATAAGGTAGATTATGGTTACGATACCAACGAAATTGTTTTCTCATCGTCAATAGCCGCAAATAGCACCGGTACTATAGATAACATTAACTTTTCTCAAAGTTCAAGAACTATTGTGGTTCAAAGCAAAAAAGCTGCTTCTAATGAATTATCCAGTCCGAATGCGAGTGATTTTGCAGCCCAAACTCCAGAAAGAGATGGCATTATGTCTCAGCAACTTGGCTATTTAGAAGTTCCTTTAGAATTAAACTATACCCTAGTGGATAAGAAAGTTGGTGTAAATCTTATAGGAGGATTCAGTTCATTGTTTCTTGTAGACAACTCGGTTTCATTACAGTCTGAAGGTCTGGTTACCGAAATTGGTGAGGCCAATAATGTGAATACCGTTAATTTCAGTGGAAACTTCGGATTAGGATTCAGTTATGAATTCTCTCCAAAAATTCAAATAAACTTAGAGCCGGTTTTTAAATATCAGTTGAACACCTTCTCGCAAACAGCAGGTAGTTTTAATCCTTATTCCGTTGGTATTTATAGTGGTGTTAGGTTTAACTTTTAATGTTATGATAAGGCATTAAAGTTTAAAAAGTTGGTTAGGAAGTGTCGCGCTAGCGGCATCCGAAAACACCTCGTAACAATTGCGAGGTGTTTTTTATGCGTTTTTAATCAGTTCATCCAGTATTGTTTCCCTGACCTCTTCCCTAATTGTAGATGTGTCTTCAGTACCCAAAATCTGGGTATCCACAAATTTGTGCACTTTGACCCTAAGTCGCCCAGGGCCACCGCTAAAAAAGGTCCAAGAAAAGCGCTTCTTACAATCTAAAAAAGTAATTGGAACAATTGGTATATTATGTTTTATTGCCATACGGAATGCGCCATCCTTAAAACTATCAAGTACCACATTTTCATCGGGCACCCCGCCTTCGGGAAAAATACATATGCTTAAGCCCTGGTTCAGCCTGTGTTGTACGCGGCGATAAACAGCAATTCTACTTTTAGGGTCATGGCGGTTCACCAAAATACAGACCCGTCTATAAAAAAAACCGAATAAAGGAATCTTCGCCAGCTCCTCTTTGCCCACAAAAACAAAAGGGTTTTTACTGACATAAAGCATCAACATAATGTCTAGCATACTAGTATGGTTCGCTGTAAGCATATAGCTTTTCTTCTTGTTAATTTCTTCTTCTAGTATTACTTTCGGAAAACAAAACATACCGAAAAGTATCGTTTTTGCCCAAATGTTTCGAGCCAACCAGAAGAACTGTGGATAGGTCTTTTCAGAAATCGTTGTAACCAATAAAAAAGGAAAGAATATGACTATTGGTAGAGCTACTAAGATGTAGAACCATATTCGGTATAGGGTATATCCTATATTTCTAATGAATTTAGACACAGGCAAAAATAGAATTTTTGACTATCTTTCTGATACTAACCTTAAAAAACAAAAAAATGGGTCTTTTATATGCTTTGTTAATCGGTGCTTTAGCGGGATGGCTGGCCGGAAAAATAATGAAAGGTGGTGGCTTTGGCGCACTGATCAATATTATTTTAGGAATCGTTGGCGGGGTCGTTGGAAATTGGCTTTTCGGCATACTCGGAATACACATAGGCTCAGGTATTATCGGTGACCTGGTTACCGGGGTCATTGGTGCTGTTGTAGTTTTATTCGTTGCCGGACTCTTTAAAAAATAAGTCACATCTATTAATTACTACGAAGCGGCTAAAAGCCGCTTTTTTTATATCCTTCGGATTGTTACTTTTACCACTTTAAAATACAACATGGCACGAATCTTAACAGGAATTCAGAGTACCGGTGTTCCACATCTAGGAAATATTTTAGGCGCAATTATGCCTGCCATCGCCATGGCAGAAAACCCAGCCAATGAATCTTTTCTTTTTATTGCGGATATGCATTCGCTTACCCAGATAAAAAATGGTGAAGAATTACGAAAAAATACCTATGCTACTGCCGCCACATGGCTTGCTTTTGGTTTAGATGTCGACAAAACAGTATTCTACCGCCAAAGCGACGTGCCTCAGGTTACAGAGCTATCTTGGTATCTAAGCTGTTTTTTTCCATACCAGCGTTTAACGCTTGCGCATTCCTTTAAGGATAAAGCAGATCGATTGGAAGATGTAAATTCCGGATTGTTCGGTTACCCCATGCTTATGGCGGCCGACATTTTGTTGTATGATGCCAACATTGTGCCTGTTGGTAAGGATCAGTCGCAACATTTAGAGATGACCCGTGATGTGGCTTCAAGATTCCACAATCTTTTTGGCGAAACCTTTGTAATGCCCGAGACGAAACTTCAAGAAAGCACCATGTATGTTCCTGGAACGGATGGTGCAAAAATGAGTAAGAGCAAGGGTAATACCATTAATCTTTTTCAACCGGATAAAAAGTTACGCAAACAGTTAATGGGCATTCAAACGGATAGCACACCTATGGAAGACCCCAAGGATCCTACAAACGACAATGTATTTGCTTTGTACAAGTTACTCGCATCACAAGAACAGATTGAAGAAATGAGTGCCAATTACCTGGCCGGCAATTATGGCTATGGTCATGCCAAACAAGCCCTATACGAGGTTATTCTTCAAAAATTTGAAGAACCCCGAGAAAAGTTTGAATATTACATGAACAACCTCAACGAAGTTGATGAGGCTTTGGCCATTGGTGCCGAAAAAGCCAAAAAAGTAGCGAATGGAGTTCTAGAAAGAGTGAGGAGCAAGATTGGGTATTAAGCCTCCACCAACCCCTCCACAGGAGGGGAATTAATTTGCCAACAAATCTTGCCCTAAATTTTCACAACCAATAATTTGCTAGTTAAACCTTGAATCTTGCATTTCCTCGATTCTTACGCTTAAAGGTATAATTCCTTAAAATTCATGTATTTCAAACTGGTAATGGCATTAAGGTACTTCATCTAAATACAAACCTTTTTTTAGATCCAGAGTCTACTTTGTTTAAGATTCAAATCAATGGTTTCCAGACAAATAACAGTTAAAAGGTCATAGAATAGAGCTGAAAAGTCGTTTAAAATAGAATGTCTTTTCTGTCTACAAACTATCGATAAAAGGGAAATCAAAGTTGGTTCTGAATTATATCGCTTCGAACAATTTACCGGGCAACGGACGAATCGCTCCTTTCATCTCCATATTCAATAACGTGGCCGAAACTTTAAAAATTGGCAACTTGCACTCCAAAGCAACGGTATCCAGTAGTTGTTTGCCGTTCAATTGCAAGTACGAGTAGATTGACTGTTCTGTTTCATCAAGCTCAACAAACAACTGTTTTTGAACAGGCCCTTTTTGCTGCTCATCGACCTGCCAGCCCATTAAATAAACCAATTCTGCCGCTGAGGTCAGCATTTGGGCCTTTTGTTGTTTGATCAAATTATTGCAGCCCACGCTATACTTGTCGGTGGTTCTTCCGGGTACTGCAAAAACATCTCTATTATAGCTATTGGCAATATCTGCTGTAACCAAACTGCCTCCTTTTTCGGCAGATTCTACCACTATGGTAGCTTCGCTCATACCAGCAATAATACGGTTTCGTTTTAAAAAATTCTCTCGATCAGGGTTACTTGTGCTCCAAAACTCCGTCAAAAAACCACCGTTCTTCTCAATTTGAGCGACATATTTCTTATGTACCTTAGGGTAAATTTGGTTTAACCCATGTGCCAAACAACCAATAGTTTGTAGGTTGTGTTCCATTGCGGCACGTTGAACCGTAATATCTACACCATAGGCAAAACCACTAACGATTATTGGGTCTAAGGGCGCAATCGCCGAAATAAACTCTTCGCAAAATGCCTGCCCGTAGCTGGTAATTTTTCGCGTGCCGACCACACTAACAATTTTTCGGTCTTTTAAATCAATATTGCCCGATTTAAAAAGTAAAATAGGGCCGTCGATACAATGCTTTAAGTGTTTGGGGTAGTCTGGGTCAAGAAAATAAGCATACGTAATATTATTATCTTGAATGAATTTTAACTCTGCCTCGGCCGCTTCTAAATGCTCCGTATCATATAAATTCTGAATAGTATAAGTGCCTATACCATCTATTTTAAGTAACGTTCCCCCTTTTTCCTTGAAAATTGCCTGGGCATTACCACATCTATCCAACAATTTTTTGGCATTTACATCGCCTATATTAGGTATTCGCTGTAATCGAAGTAGGGCAATTAGTTCATTCTCAGACATCAATTCTGCAACTTGAGTTTTCCACAAAATACACAAAATAGAATGTTAATAAAAAGTTATCTAGGCTATTTCCTACTCTTTCAAATTTTCTAATATTTGCTCCAATGCGAACCGAACACTATATCAAAGAATTACTATACAGGTATAACTGTGTGGTTGTGCCAGAGTTTGGAGCCTTTTTGGCCCATACAGCTTCTGCACGTATTGATTCGGTATCCAACACTTTACATCCACCAACAAAAGTGATTTCATTCAATCAACAGCTTTCTAAAAACGATGGTTTGTTGGTCTCGCATATATCAAAGGCAAAAAAGCTTTCATACGAAGACCTTCTAGAAGAAGTAATCTCCACTTCTAAAAGTTGGAAAGAACGTTTACAAAACGGCGAAAGTATTGACTTGCACGGTGTGGGAAAATTATCGATGAACACCGAGCAAAAGATTCAATTTGAGCCTGAAGAAAGAATCAACTATTTGGCTTCTTCATTCGGACTTTCTGCTTTCTCTGCCGCACCTGTGCTTCGAGAAGCTTTAAAAGAAGAGGTTGAAGTATTGGAAGAAAAGGTTCCCTTTATAATTACGCCAGAAAAACGTAAAGAATCCTCCTTTAGACCCTTATTAAAATACGCAGCGGTATTTTTACTGCTTTGTGCCACGGGTGTTACGGGATATCAATTTTACAACCAGAATTTAGAGAAGCAAGAACTGGTTCAAAAAGAAGCCCAAAGAGAGGTCTCAAGACATATTCAAGAAGCAACTTTTTTTGATACTACACCTTTGGAACTTCCAGCATTGAGTATCAAAATTGATAAAAAAGAAGTTGTTACAGGTCCGCAACATCATATTATTGCCGGTGCTTTTCGCGTTAAGGAAAATGCCAATAAAAAAGTAAAACAACTTGAAAAATTAGGCTACAGCGCCCAATACATTGGGGCAAATAAATTTGGTCTGCATCAAGTAGCTTATTCTAGTTTTAGTGATTCTCGTGAAGCGCTCCGTTTTCTTAGAAAAATTAAACGTACCGTATCAAAAGATGCTTGGATGCTTTCTGAGAAATAGCAATTCTTTCTTTATTACCGCAGTACACTTCAATATCTTTGTTCAAAATTTACTTTCATGCGTCCTAAAAACCCTAGTGCATCGCGAACCGTTATGACCGATATGGTTTTACCGAGTGAAACCAACCCGCTTAATAATCTTTTTGGTGGCGAATTACTTGCTCGAATGGATAGAGCAGCGAGTATCGCAGCAAGACGCCATAGTCGAAGAATTACAGTTACCGCATCGGTGAACCACGTAGCTTTTAACCGTTCTGTACCTTTAGGAAGTGTAGTTACCGTGGAGGCCGCCGTTTCAAGAGCTTTTAAGACCTCAATGGAAATCTATATTGATGTTTGGATGGAAGATCGCTTTACGGGTGAGAAGACCAAGGCCAATGAAGCCATTTACACTTTTGTCGCCGTTGATGATACAGGTATCCCTACCGAAGTACCCTCTTTAGAACCTGTTACAGAACAAGAAAAAGAACGTTTTGATGCCGCCCTTAGGAGAAAACAGTTGAGTTTGGTATTAGCGGGCAAAATGAAGCCCAACGAAGCAACGGAATTACGCGCGCTTTTTATGGATTAAAGCTGATAGATCCAGTTTTCGGGATTTAGTCTTTTGGTATCTTGGTATAAATAGAACTTTAAACTTGTCGCACCACTGAACCGATTGGTATAAATTTCGCCCAAAGCTTCTTTCGCGGTTACTTTATCCCCTTTTTGCACATAAATTTTAGAGAGGTTGTAATACATGCTTATGTAATTACCGTGTCTTAGATACACTCCCTTTACTCCCATTTTATTCGTGAAAATGGTAATAACCTCACCTTCAAAAATAGCCCTTGCCTGTCCTCCCTTATCCGTAGTAATTGTAACACCATTATTTTGGTGTTTTATCCCCGGATAAATTTTATCGGCATAAACCCCAAAGCCTTGACTTTTAATTCCTTTTTCGACTGGCCATATCAACTTGCCTTTATTGGAAGAGAAATTATTGGCAATAAGCTTCGCCTCTGGAGTTAAAGCAAAGGTGGTTGTATTATTACTTCCTGATTTCTTATTTGATGATGCAATGGCCGAACGAATCAATTTTTCTATTTCCCTATCGATTCTTCGCGATTCTTTTTTCTTTTTATCTATAGCTTGGGTGTATTTAGACTCGTTCTGCTTGATTGTTTTGAGCAAAGCTTGTTGAGCGCCTATTTCTTTTGATAAATCGTTTTTAGCCCTTCTATTTTCGGCGAGTAACTGGTCTTTTATTTTTCGTTGTTCGACCAAATCTTTGTTTAAGGTCGATAATTCTTCCGTCTTGGCCTCGATACTCTCACCTTGCTTTTTGCGATGCTTCGTATATTGCTTCATATACTGTAATCGCTTAAATGCTTGAAAAAAGTTGTCTGCGGAAAGCAAAAACATCAGCCTGTTATTCTGTGTTTTATTTTGATATGATTTCTGAATCAGCCGTGCGTAGTCATCTTTTAACAGCTCTAAATCTTCACGAAGCTTACCGATACTTCGCACATTGGCATTAATCTGTCTATTTAAAAGATTTGATTGCTGATTGGTTACCCTAATAAGCTCTTGGCGCACATTTATCTTTCTATCTAGGGCATCCATCTGTTCGAGAACATTACCTTTCTCCTGTTTCTCTTCGGAAAGCAGCCTATTCATTTCACGAATTTCCTTTTGAAGTTTGGCACGTTTGGCTTCTAAAGCTTTTTGCTGGCTGGTCTGCGCATTTAGTCCCACAGAAAAGAGTAAGGCAACTACTAAAAATACGATATGGCGGCCAAGTAGTTTTCTCATATCACTCTAAAACTATCTCTTCAAAACCTTTCGGTATTTTATATGGAAAATTCAATTGTTTGCCAAACTCCATCCCCCTATAAGATAGGTCTATCTTGGTTGTATCGTCCTTATTTATCACTTCAATAGCTATTGTGGTAGGAAGCACTTTTGTGTCTACATCTTGGTATTGATAGTTCATTTTCAAAATCCTATTTTCCCAAGGCTGTGATAATTCTTGCGCGGCTACTTTAAAGTTCTTAGGTTCTAAAAAGAAAACGATCTTGAATAGATCATTCAGCTTTTTTGGTTCAAGGCGATATTTGGCATCAACTATTTCAGAAGCGTATTTTTCAGTTCTTAAATCTAAAACTGCATTGCCAAGCAATAGATTCTGAACCTTTGAAAAGTCCAGATCGGTACCCAATAAATTACTGAGATAAGAAAAGTCGCCATCAAAATATTCATTTTGCAATTTGTTGTAGAAAGAGACCCTGTTATTTGTAATTATTGCTTTTACAACAGGGATTGGAGAACTACTGATCCAAATTGTACTGTCCTTTTGCATTCTAAGATTAACCGTAAAACCTTGAGAAGATTTTCCATCATCATAGTCAATCTTTATTCTACCACTTAAGGTCTGAAAGTCCAATTCATTCTGATAATGATTCGAGATAATCCTTTTAGTAGTTAACGACTCATCAACCTCGCCTGCAGCTATTGTTTTGGTCGATTTACACGAAGTAATAAAAACCAAAAGCGATACCAAACCTATTCTTTGTAGTATTTTAAAGGTAGTGCTCATTTTTAAAATCCTGGTTTTATCTTACTAAGGTACAGATTTGCCTTTGAAAAATTACTCATCTTGGTACAGGCATCCGCTAGGGTTTGATATATTTTGTTTGCCAACGGGATATCGTCGAAAAGGTAGTCTAAAGCACCTTCTAAAACCTCTATGGCCTGACTATTTTTATTATTCTTATGAAGTGATAACCCATATGCATAGTAAAAATAGGGCTGTAATGGATACGCTTCTACCGCATCTCTAGCGGTATTCTCAACTATTCGGTATTGCTCCATCTTCAGTTGGTTCTTAATATTCATCTCCAGACCTTTTGAAGTGGGTTCACTCGCAACAATAAAGCCACTTGTGGATTTTACTTGGGTATTTTGCTTGTTTTTATTCTTGGCGTCATCTATTCTAGCCAATAAATTATCTTTAAAAGTAGATTTTTTTATACCTTTCAGTATATCGATGGCGCTTTGATATTGTTTCTTTCTAAAATAGATTAAAGCGAGGTTTTTTTGAAGGTTGACATCGTCAAAAGGCAATGTAAATTTAACCTCATTCATCGTGCTGGATTGTTTTTCCAATAAGGTAAAAAGTGTGTCTAAATACCAATAATTTTCTGGTTCTGAGATGATGCTTTCAACAGCATATTGTTGCCCCAAAATATATTTTTTATCTAAAAGATAGGCTTTTGCCAACTCGTGGTTTATAACATTATTCTCGGGTTGCAGCCTTTTACATTCTAGAAAAAGGTTAATGGAGCGGTCATAGTTTTGAATTCCCTTTTGTTTTAGGGCCTCAAAGAATTTTTCTTGAAACTCATCGGTATATTCCTCTAGAAAGACCTCAGCACTTTCCTCTTCTTCAATGATTTTAGAAGGTTCTTCTTGGGCGCAGGCAATTTGTAACGTGCAAATGCACATTAAAATAAATCCTATACAAAAGAATATGTTTTTCATAAGTGTTATTACCCTTAGCCTGCGCTCAGGGAAACAAATCAATATAAATTTTATTTTATTTTTATACACCCCTAAAGTCCCCTTAAGTGGACAATCTTAACTACGACCATAAAAGTTCTCTCCTTTGGAGCAGATATAGGAGAGACCTACTCCAATACGGAATAATCACCAATACTAATGGTTTCAAAATTGCCATTGTATTTTACGTGATTTCCAATCATAGCATTGTCCAAATTAGCATTTTTGATAGTAGTATGGCTTTGGATTATACTATTTTTAACGGTTGATTCTTCAATCACTGTATCCGCACCTATCGATACAAAAGGACCGATAGTAGTATTTTTTAAGACTACATTTTCGCCAATAAAACAAGGCTCTATAATATTTGCATTCTCCTTTTTAATGGAAGTCGAAATCATGTTTTCTCCATCTTTCTCTAAAAAGCCTAGCATTCGCTGATTGGTTTCTACGGTTACTTTTTTGTTTCCACAATCCATCCACTCATCTACTTGACCAGTAACAAATTTCTTGCCATCTGCCATCATACGCTTTATACCATCATTAATCTGATACTCTCCGCCATTGATTACATTGTTGTCTAAAACATATTGCAACTCCGTTTTAAGTGCTCCAACATCTTTAAAATAGTAGATTCCGATAACAGCTAAATCTGATACAAATTCTTCTGGTTTTTCTACCAGTTCCACAATCTCATTAGCATCATTTAGTTTAACAACTCCAAAAGCTTCTGGTTGGTCAACTTGTTTTACCCAAATAACGCTGTCCGCATCTTTATCTAGATTAAACTCCGCTCGTATTAAAGTATCCGCATAAGCAATTACCGCTGGCCCACTTAAAGAAGGTGCTGCACTCATAATAGCGTGTCCAGTGCCTAGAGGTTGGTCTTGCCTATAGATAGATGCCTTTGCGCCTAATTCTTCAGCTAAAGCCGTTAAACTTGCTACAACATCATCTCCAAAAAAGGCAGGATCACCAAGAATAAAAGCTACTTCTTCTATTGGTTCGCCAAGCACCTTTGCAATATCGCTCACTAATCGGTGCACAATAGGTTTACCTGCTACTGGAATTAATGGTTTTGGAACCGTTAAACTATGCGGTCGTAATCTTGAGCCTCTGCCAGCCATTGGTACTATTATTTTCATAAAACTGCCTGCAAAACAGGTATCTTTTAGTTAGTATTTATTTTCAATTTAGGTTTCGCATCTCGACTCCGCTCGATATGACAGCGCAACCTGACATTCCATCATTTGGTGCCTGTTGAACCAAAGCCTCCTTCACCACGAGAGGTCTCGGACAATACTGTTACTTCGTTCCAATCTGCGCGTTCGTGTTTGGCAATCACCAATTGTGCAACACGCTCGCCATCTTCAATAATAAAATCTTCATTTGATAGGTTTACCAAAATAACGCCTATCTCACCGCGATAATCGGCATCTACTGTTCCCGGGGCGTTAAGCACCGTAATGCCTTTTTTAGCCGCCAAACCGCTTCTAGGTCTAACCTGTGCTTCAAAGCCAACTGGCAACTCAATGAAAAGACCGGTTTTTACAATGATTCTTTCTAAAGGTTTTAACGTTATTGCTTCAGAAATATTGGCTCTTAAATCCATACCAGCAGAAGCATTTGTTTCGTAATGCGGTAATGGGTGTTTTGATTTGTTGATGATGTTTATTTTCATATTCATTTCTGTCTGTTCGAGGGGACAACTTTATTAATCTTGCTTTTCTATTTCTTCTTCTAATACATTAATGATTGACACCATTTCTTCTCTTAAAACTGGGCCTTCCTCAAAAATAGATCCCATCCAGCCTCTAAGTTGTTGCATGAGTTTATCAAATTCAAAAGATTTAAATAACCTAATATATTTGTCTTTCACTTTTTCCGATTCTAAAATATCTTTTGAATCAAAATTAAAATCTTTTAATGGCTGTTTTAATAGAAAAGGATATAATAGTTGTTTAGAAAACTCTCTCGCTTGATGCTCTTCTTCCTGATAATCTTTTATAAGGTCTTGAATAGTAGCTAATTTGGTTTTCAAACTATCATTAGAGATTAATTCTATTTTGCCTGAGCCTATTACAGAATTATAAATACCTTGAAAAGGGTCAAATGTCCAATTAGCATTTATTGTATTCATTAATGTTACTAAACTATCTGCTGATAGTGTTTGTAATTCTGTAGACATTACATTTTCTATAGCCTTTTTGCGTTTTAATTGACTATTGTAAATAACATCGAATTTTTTTAAGTTTTTACTAAACTCCTGATGAAGGCTTTTCATCACTTTAAGCTCTTCTTTTTTAAGCTCGCGATTGTTATTCCAAGTATTCACTTGTAGTGCCAACAAAATACCTATCATTACTAGAACAATCTCGCCTATGGCATATTTTAAATACTTGCCCAGCTTATTCTCATTGAGCGCGCGGTTTCTTATTTTATTGAAGAGTTTTATCATATGTATTTCCCGCAAAAGTGGGAATCTTTAATGTTATTTAACTAATATGCTTCATTTGCACTTCGACTCCGCTCAATGTGACACTCAGCATATTTTATATTTTTTTATTTAAAAATATCACCTTTAACTTATCACCTTCCAGTTTGTAAATGAGAGCCAAAAATACTAAAAGAAGGATGCAGCCTGCAATTAAGTTTCGGTTAAACACATAAAAAGAAAGTGTAGAAAATACTATTGACAATCCTCCATAAAAGAAGATTTTACGCATGTTATATGGGATGGGGTAATGCTTTCTCCCAAAATAATAAGACAGACTCATCATAGTGCCATAAGCAACTAATGTTGCCATCGCAGAAGCCATATATCCGATTCTAGGAATAAAGATAAAATTGATAAGCAAAGTCAAAATAGCACCTATGGAAGATATATATGCACCATACTTTGTTCTATCTGTTATTTTGTACCATACCGATAGGTTATGGTAAATGCCCAGACAGAAGCTGGCCAATAGAATAATCGGTACTATTTCCAAGGCTTCTCTAAGTGACTCATTTCTAATTAAAATTGGAGAGAGTACATCTATAAATACAACAACTGCAAGCAGGATAGAACTTCCTAAAATCACAAAATAGTTTGTGATTTGTGCATAGGTTTTTTGGGGATTTTCAGTTTTTGCGTGACTAAAAAAGAATGGTTCAACTCCCATTCTAAAAGCTGTTCCAAAAAGAGTCATAAATAAAGCTAGTTTATAGCATGCACCATACTTACCAGCTTCACTATCGGAAACTAATTCTGTCAATAGTATTTTATCTACCACTTCATTAATGGTAAAAGCAACACCGGCAATCATAACGGGACCAGCATACTTTAGCATTTGCTTTAATAACCCAAAATCAAAAGAATAGTTTCGTTTTATGTATGTAGGAAGCAAGATTAAAAGAGTAACTGCACTGGCAATAACATTTGAAATAAAAATGTAATTAATTTCATTGCCTTCTTTATAAATAGCATTAAATACACTTTCCGAATTGTCACTTACTAGTTGAGGTAATAGTAATAAAAAGAAAATATTGAGCCCTAAATTAATAGCTACATTAACTGTCTTTAGCACTGCGTATTTCATTGGTTTTTCATTTGCACGTAAAAGTGCAAATGGAATAATTACCAATGCATCCAAAACTAGAATATAAGACGTGAATTTGATGTATTCTACATTAATATTCGTTAATTCTGATAACAAATCTTTAAAAACTAACGCAATTACCAGAAATAAAATTGAGGTGCAAACTAATGAAACTAATGAGGTGGAAACCACCTTGTTTTTATCATTAGTCTTATGATAAAACCGAAAGAATGCAGTCTCCATTCCATATGCCAAAAAAACATTGAAAATGGCTATCCAGGCATAAATATTAATGTATTCTCCGTAACCTGAAGCTTGCTCAAAAACTGAGGTATATAGTGGGAGTAAGAATACAGAGAGCATTCTCGGCAACACTGTTGCTAAACCATAAATGGCCGTTTGTTTAAACAGCTTTTTGAGCGGATTCACTAGAAAAGTGCATTTAAAAGAAACCCCGAAGTTAAACTTCGGGGCTATATGTTGTTATAAAAGTAGTCATAAACCTCCTTTCTCCAAAGGCTGGTCTTCTGCTATTGATAAATCAATGGCTTTTTTTCTTTTACACCTTCTATTTTGAAATACTTTATTTGGTCGCCATCTGCATAGCTCACTACACACTCATCAGCAGAAATTTCAAAAGGGAATTTTTCCTGCAACTTGGGAGGTTTATTACCAACTTCTTGTTTAGCATCTTCATGCATAATGATATCTTGTTTTTCAGAATTTACCTTCATGAAATTTGCCGTTGCAATCCAGTTACCTTCCCTTGTTTCCATGTTGATATCAGCAATTTTACCTCTAAAAAAAGCTTGTTGCATTTTGATGTTGTCCATTTTATCTGAAAGCACAGGTATTTCCAGTTTTATTCCAGACCCACTTTCAGGCCTACCTCCAGTCCATGATTGACAGGTAGCTTGGCCCATTTCAAAGGGTGCGTTTTTAACCAGTTTTTTTTGTGATGAACATCCTGATAAGGAAAAGACCATTGCTAAGATTGTATAGGTAAAGATTCTCATATGTCTCATTTAACGATTATAAAGATACTAAACCAAAAGTAGTGCCAAAATTCGGTTTTACTCTTTCTCCATTACGATTAATATATTTTATATCTTGTTGTTCTCATATGAACTTCCTTTATCCTCTAAAATGAAAACATCAATTCTAAAAATAGCCTTTTTAGTTATTATTACTGCCCAATTTTCCTGTAAGGAAAAAGTGAAGGAGGTTGCTGTAAAATCTCGCCCCAATATTATTTTCATAATGTCAGATGATCATGCCTACCAAGCCATTAGCGCATATAATAGTCATTTAATTCAAACTCCGAACATCGATAGAATTGCAAAAGAAGGTATAACCTTTACAAACGCCTGTGTTACGAACTCAATCTGTGCCCCTTCTAGGGCGACTATTCTTACCGGCAAGCATACCCATATCAATGGGAAGACAGACAATCGACGGCCTTTTGATACAACACAGGTTACTTTTCCAGAGATATTTCAAAAAGCGGGTTACCAAACTGCTATGTATGGAAAATTACATTTTGGCAATAATCCAAAAGGGGTTGATGATTATATGATTCTACCTGGACAAGGAAACTATATAAATCCCGATTTCATTACAAAAACAGGTGATACTATAAGAAAAGAAGGTTATGTGACCGATGTTATTACAGACTTAACGCTCGAATGGCTAGAAAAGAAACGAGATACTGCAAAGCCATTTATGTTAATGTATCTACATAAAGCACCACACAGACCATGGTGGCCAAGACCGGATAAATTTGAAGAGTATCTGTCTAAAAAATTTCCTGAGCCAACCTCTCTTTTTGATAGCTACGAAAATCGAGGTACTGCAGCAAGAACAGCAGAAATGAACTTGCTCACAGACATGATGTATAACCATGATAGTAAAATTCGCCCAGAACTGACAAAAAAAATGAACCCACTTCCGCTGGTTCCTGAATATGAAGGAGGTTTTGACAAGCCTTATACTGACAGAATCAATGCAGAACAAAAAGTAGCGTACGACCCTATTTTGGATAAAATCAACAAAGATTTTGAAGAAAACTGGCCCAAAATGACCAAAAAAGAGAAAATGAGCTGGAAGTATCAACGCTATATGCAAGATTATTTGGCTTGTGTTTCTTCTGTTGATGATAATGTTGGTCGAGTTCTGGATTATTTAGATGAGAACAAACTGACTGACAATACTATAGTAATTTACACCTCAGATCAAGGGTTTTACTTAGGAGAACATGGTTGGTTTGACAAAAGGTTTATTTATAATGAATCATTTAAGACTCCTCTTTTAATTCGTTGGCCAAATGAAATTAAAGCAGGAATATCTAATGAAGAAATGGTGCAAAACTTGGATTTTGCTCAAACAATGCTAGAAGCTGCACAAATTCAAGCTCCAAATGATATGCAAGGGGAAAGTCTAATGCCCTTATTGACATCTAACTACACAGATTGGACCCGTAATGCGGTATATTACCATTATTACGAATATCCCGCGGTACACCAAGTGAAAAGGCATTACGGCATTGTAACTATTGATTATAAATTGTCCCACTTTTACTATGATATTGATGAATGGGAACTTTATGACCGAAAAAAAGACCCCAATGAAATGAACAATGTCTATAATGACCCAGCTTATACTGAAATAGTTACTGAGCTTAAATTAAAGCTGGATGATTTAAGAGAAAAATATGGTGATTCTGATGAGTTGAACCAAAAATATATCGATATTCATAATGCTAGTAATATTGATTCTCCCTTAAATAAGAAATAGCTTAAAATACATTTTCAAATTTTATTCAGAATCCTTTAAAACCTTCAAATCTTCTAGTTCTTTCTTAATTTGTTTTGCTATAAATAACCCTAATACCAGTGATATCACAATTGAGGATACTACAATATAGTTATAGAAGCCAGTACTAAGACTAGCTTCAAATAAGGGTAAGAGAACAACGAAACCAATACCATACAGTATCACTATTACTGGTGTTACAACAAAGTGTACAATTCTTCTTTCTGAATAATACTTTAACAATTCTTTCTTAAATATTCTACTGTTTCTACCTCTGTTTACTTTCTTAATCTTTTTGATGCTTAAGATCTCAATGATAATACGAACGACCAAACTCCCCGTCATGAGCGCCAGACCCAATATAACTTGTTTGTTGTTGTATCCTGAAATATAGAAGAAGAAGCCCAATAAAACCAAACAAGTCCCAAAAAGAACGCAATTGGTTATCTTTTGTTTGTTCTTGATCTTCGCTATTTCTTGCACTAGTATTTGAAACCCCTCTTTAGGTGGCCTGATCTCCTCCTGCTTGTTCCATTTAGATTGTATTTCGTCAAAACTATTCATGATGTACGCATTTAGTAAGTTCATTTTTTATACGGTGTATTCTTGTTCTAATAGCCTCATGCTTTATACCGATAACTTCTGCAATTTCCTTCTGCGGAAACCCTTCTAACTCTAATAAGATTATTGCCTTATTCGTTTCAGAAAGTTTATTGATGCAACTATGCAAGCTCTCAAACATTTTTTCTCTATCAGTTGTAGGAACTTCTTCTGGTGTTTCAGGAATTGTATCTGCCGTATATATTTTCACTTTCTTTTTGATTATTCGTAACTGTGAGAGACAGGTGTTTACCGTAATTCTATAAATCCATGTTGATACCTTGCTGTCATTTCTAAAATCATCTAGATTATCCCAAACCCTTATAAATACCTCTTGAGTAAGATCTTTTGCCTCGTCTTGATTACCTGCCAAGTATCCAAGACAAAGTCGCATGACTTTATCGTAGTTTGAATTATAAATCTCTTGAAATGTCTTTTGTTTTTCTTTCATCCTTATTTTAAAGCGGCCACTACTTTATCTAAAAACCATTCTGGTTTGTCGTACATAATAAAATGTGCAGAATCTTCGACATACTCAATATTATAGTTTTTTAGCTTCTTATATTGCCTCTCAAACGTCGTTTTTACCATCTCTAATCCGTAAGGTTTTGTGGCACCCAGAATTGTAACAGGAATAGCTATTTTAGCAATATCCTCCCTTAAATCCAGCTTTAAAAGGTCTGTATAACCATAAACATAGGTTTCTCTATCAGCATTGACTATCCATTCTATAAGTTCTTGACGTTTTTCAATGGTTAAGGTCATTCCCGAAGCCATTTGAGCAGCCATGCTTTGAAAAGACACCTTATCCATCTCTAACAATTGTTTGTTCCATGGGCTCTCATAGGCTATTTTTTCGCTATCAAAGTTAGGAATCATTAGAGCTCCTGTTGATGGTAGCGCATCAACAATAATCAATTTGGAATATGGGTGTTTGTCATCGGTTGCCAACCACAATCCTAAAGCACCTCCCAAACTATGCCCAATAATTATGGGGTTTTCAAGCTCGTGTTCTTTAACATATTTGTTGACAGCATCTTTAATTTTGGGCAGCCATGGCTTTTCAATTGGTGTGACATTACCAAAACCGGCAAAGGTAAAAACATGGCACTCGTAATTTTTTGAAAGTTCAACGACTACATCTTCCCATACCGATCCGGTACACGTAAAGCCTGGAAATAATAGAATTGATTCTCCAGTTCCGACTACATCGACTTCAAATTCTTTGTATTGTCCTTTTACAGAAGCTACTATAAATAGTAGAGATAGCATAATTGTTTTTTTAGCTGTCTTCATTTTTTTGAAATTTAGATTGAATTTCCCTTTAGATTCAATTCTCAAAAAATGTTACATCTAAAAACAAAAAAACCTCACATTACTGTGAGGTTCCTAATTTATTTGAAGTAAAAATTATCTAATTATTCAAAGCCTCAGCTCCACCAACAATTTCTAAAATCTCATTGGTAATCGCCGCTTGTCTTGCTTTGTTATAGGTCAGCTTCAGCTGATCTCTTAACTCAGTTGCGTTATCCGTCGCCTTGTGCATTGCGGTCATACGGGCACCATGTTCACTCGCGAACGAGTCGCGAATGGCTTTATACAACTGCGTTTTTAATGATTTCGGAATCAGTTGTTCTACAATCTCTGGTTTTGATGGCTCAAAAATATAATCGGCAGCTCCAGAAGTATCACCCTCAACTGGAACAATTGGTAAAAACTGTTCTGACATTATGATTTGAGTAGCTGCATTCTTGAACTTGTTATACACCAATTCAATTTTATCGTACTCCCCTTCTGTAAAACGTTGCATTAGGCTTTCTGCTATTACTGCAACATTATCAAAAGTCAAATCATCGTAAACTTCACTATGGTTAGAAAGTACAGTATTATTTCTACTTAAAGCATCATTCGCCTTTTTACCAACAGTAATAAAATCAACCTGCTTACCAGTATAGGTGTTTAACAATACTGTGCACTGTTTAATAATATTTGTATTGAAAGCGCCACAAAGTCCACGGTTAGAGGTAATTGCAACTACCAATACTTTGTTTACGTCGCGGTTGTCGGCATATTTACTGCCTGCATCCCCATCTAAGCTAGCACTTAAACTTTGTAAAAGTTCAGTTAACTTGTCGGAATAAGGGCGCATCGCCGTAATAGCATCTTGGGCTTTTTTCAATTTTGCAGCAGATACCATTTTCATGGCACTCGTAATCTGCATGGTTGAAGATACTGATGCTATTCTATTTCGTATTTCCTTAAGATTGGCCATTTTTTATAGTATTTAGCAGTTAGTATTGCGTAGTTAGATTCTTTTCCATCTCACCTTATACTAATTACTGTTCACTAATACTTTATACTAGCTTCTATATTTTCCTGATAAATCTTTACAAACCGCAGAAAGCGTATCTGTAACTTCATCTGTTAGTTTTCCTGATTTTAAGGTATCTAAAACACCTCTGTGTTTTGCGTTTAAGAATTCAATGAAATCTCTTTCAAATTCTTTTACTTTATCTACAGGAACGTCACGCAATAAGTTTTTAGACCCAGCAAAAATGATTGCTACCTGATCTTCTACAGTAAAAGGATCGTTTTGTGCCTGCTTTAATATTTCAACGTTTCTACGTCCTTTTTCAATAACGTTTAATGTAGCTGCATCTAAATCTGAACCGAACTTAGCAAAAGCTTCCAATTCACGGAACTGTGCTTGATCCAGTTTCAACGTACCCGCAACTTTCTTCATTGATTTAATCTGTGCCGAACCACCCACACGAGATACCGAGATACCTACGTTAATCGCTGGACGAACACCTTGGTTGAATAAATCTTGCTCTAAGAAAATCTGACCATCGGTAATCGAAATTACGTTTGTTGGTATATATGCAGAAACGTCCCCCGCTTGTGTTTCAATAATTGGCAATGCTGTTAAAGAACCACCACCTTTTACGATTGGCTTTAATGAATCTGGAAGGTCGTTCATGTTCTTCGCAATTTCATCATCTGCAATAACCTTTGCAGAACGCTCTAATAATCTTGAGTGTAAATAGAAAACATCACCAGGGTATGCTTCACGTCCCGGTGGTCTTCTTAAAAGAAGTGATACCTCACGGTAAGCTACCGCTTGCTTAGATAAATCATCGTAGATAATTAAAGCAGGCCTACCTGTATCTCTAAAATACTCTCCAACAGCTGCACCTGCAAAAGGAGCATATACCTGCATTGGAGCAGGGTCAGATGCGTTTGCAGCAACAATAGTTGTATATGCCAGTGCACCTTTATCTTCTAATGTTTTTGCAATGGCAGCAACAGTAGATGCTTTTTGGCCAATTGCAACATAGATACAATATACTGGCTCACCAGCATCATAAAATTCTTTCTGATTCAGAATGGTATCGATACAAACCGTAGTCTTACCAGTCTGACGGTCACCAATTACCAACTCACGCTGTCCTCTACCTACAGGAATCATCGCGTCAATCGCTTTGATACCGGTCTGTAATGGTTCATTTACTGGTTGACGGTAAATTACACCAGGCGCTTTACGCTCTAATGGCATTTCATAGGTTTTACCCGAAATAGGGCCTTTTCCATCAATAGGTGCTCCTAAAGTATTAACAACACGGCCAACAATACCTTCACCCACATTGATAGAAGCGATACGTTGTGTACGTTTTACGGTAGCCCCTTCTGTAATTTCTCTTGACGGACCTAACAATACGACCCCAACATTATCTTCTTCTAAATTCAGTACGATACCTTGCATACCGCCATCAAACTCAACTAGTTCACCATATTGAACATTTGCCAAACCGTACACACGTGCAATACCATCACCTACCTGAAGTACTGTACCCACTTCATCTAGAGAAGCACTTGCTTCGAAACCTGATAATTGCTGTTTTAATATTGCTGAAACCTCAGCTGCTTTTACTCCTGCCATTTTTATAGACTATTTGTAAATTCTCGTTTTAATCCGTTTAGTTTGCTTGCCACACTGGCATCGTATTGTAAATCGCCCACTCTTAGAATGAATCCGCCAACAATACTTTCATCAACCTTATTTTCTATAGTAACCTTATTACCTGTTAGTTTGGTTACCTGTGCTAAAATCTTTTTTTCTAAATCTGCGGTTAAAGGAACCGCTGACGTTACAAAAGCGACATCTTCACCTTTCAATTTTTCATGAAGGATAATGTACTTATAAGCCACTTCTTGAAGCATTTCGATACGCTTGTTTCCTGTTAGTGTGCCGATTAAACCCAAAGTAATTTCGTTGCTTCCTTTGAAGATTTCGTTTAATGCTTTTTTCTTGACCTCACTCTTAACAACAGGACTAGATAGCACATTCTGTAATTCTGTATTCTCAGAAATTACAGCTGCTATATTGCGCATATCTTTTTCAACTTTATCCGCTGCTTTCTTTTCAACAGCGAAGTCTAAAGTTGCTTTTGCATATCGTATGGCCGCTCTAGCTTCGTTCATTTTTTTACGTTTATAAGGTTAGATGTTTATTGGTTTAGCGCATTTTATAAACTCTTAAACCAAAAGCCAAAGGCTTTAAACTTCTAAACTCTTTCTTCTAGTTCAATTTGATGTCGCCCAACATTTCATCAACCAACTTCAGTTGTTTCTTTTTATCGGACAATTCTTCTTTGATTACTTTTTCTGCGATTTCAACCGAAAGATTTGCTACTTGAGCCTTAATGTCGGCTACTGCGGCTTTCTTTTCGCTTTCGATAGCGGCTTGTGCTTGCTTAAGCATTTTATCCCCTTCTAGCTTCGCTTGCTCCTTTGCATCGGAAACAATACCTTCTTTTAGTTCCCTGGCCTCTTTAAGCATAGCGTCACGTTCGGCTCTTGCTTCTTTTAAGATTCTTTCATTATCTGCTTGAAGATTTTGCATCTCCTTTTTAGCTTCTTCAGCAGAATCTAAGGCATTTTTTATAGATTCCTCTCTATCACTTACCGCACCGAGGATCGGGCCCCAAGCAAATTTTCTTAAAATGAACAATAAAATTAAAAAGGTAATTGCTGTCCAAAATACCAATCCAAATTCAGGAGTAATTAAATCCATTTCTTTGTTTTTTTAATTTAAATTTTGAAAACTGCAGAACCAACCAACCGTTGCCCCTGCAGTTATACTTTAGGTCTTGTATTAGCCTTGCAAGAAAGCAACAACAACACCGAATAATGCTACCGCTTCAACGAAAGCCGCAAGAATAAGCGCAGAAGACTGAATCTTTCCATGCATTTCTGGCTGACGAGCCATAGCTTCCATAGCTCTACCTCCGATGTTACCAATACCTACACCAGCTCCGATAGCCGCTAAACCAGCACCAATAGCTGCAATTCCAGTAATAGTCATATTTACAAAATTTAAAATTAATTAATGATGTTCTTCTTCTGTTGCCATCCCAAAATAAAGGGCTGACAATATGGTAAAAATATATGCTTGTATTGCCGTTACAATAACTTCTATTACAGTAATGAATAATGAAAATGCTACAGATACAGGTGCGATATAAATTGATTTAAACACAAATATCAACGACATCAAGGCCAAGATAATTACGTGACCTGCTGTAATATTCGCAAAAAGTCGAATCATTAATGAAATCGGCTTTACAAACATCCCAATAATCTCTATTGGCATTAAAAAAATCTTCATGGGTACTGGTACACCTGGCATCCAAAAAATATGCTTCCAGTAATTCTTATTTCCGCTAAAGGTGGTAATGATAAATGTGAAAACGGCAAGGGTACAGGTAAACGCTATATTTCCACTAAGGTTAGCTCCGTTTAAAATTGGAATCAAACCAAAAATATTATTTATCCAAATAAAGAAAAATATAGTAAGTAGATAAGGCATATACCTTTTATATTTATGTTCCCCTATCATTGGTTTGGCAATTTCATCCCTGACAAAAACCACAAGAGGTTCTACAAAACCTGCAATGCCGGTAGGTACGTTACCGTCCGATTTTCTATATCGTCTTGCCGAAGCAATAAAAATAAATAACAAGACTGCAACGGAAACCCACATCATAAAAACATTTCTGGTTATAGAAAAGTTAAGTGGTTTTTTGGCATTTATAGGATGATGCTCGGCGTCAAATTCAACACTTGTGGCACCAGCGTCTAATTGATAAATTTTTTCGTGGAGTTTAACGAACTTTCCACCGTTCGCTTCAACAATTTCATGCCCAGAATCGTCATGATGAAATGCACTTGACATGAAGGTTGTTAAACCATTCTCTGTCCACAAAATTATTGGAAGTGGTATTGAAACAGGTGAACCCTGCCAGTCGAATAAGTGAAATCCGTGTGCGTCTTTTACGTGATGTAAAATCATCTCCTTCGGATCAAACTCTTCATTTTCCCCGTCAGAATCTACCTCATCTTTATCGTAAGCAAAACCTGTAATAGGCAGTGCAAGAAATAATCCTAAAATAATTGCCTTAAAAGTACTTATTTGCATTCGTCCGTTAGATTAAAATACAGCTCTCAAAATTCGCTGCAAATGTACGGACATTATATTAATTGGCAAACAATAATCAATAGGATTATTTGGCCATTAAAAACTGGGCAATTCCATATACTTCAAATGCCAAATAAATGAAATAGGGAACGAAAAAATTTAGAGTATCCCCAATCTTTTCTGTAGTGTCAGAAAGAAATAATGGAAGTAAAAAAACGATACTCAAAATCATCTTTAATATCATCAGTAGTATGAAGGGATTAAAGACCTGAGTTTTACCATTGGAAAATCTGAAATTAATAGTGGTATAGACCACTAATACTGATATAATGTGGAAAACATAAATATTCCAAAGTGGAATGATAAACGTTTTAGCAGAAAATAAAGCGTTTATTAGATAAATATGTAGCAAGTAAAGAATTGCCGAGCCAATAAGTAACTGAAGCGAAAAAAGTATTTGCCGCTTTTTAAAGGAGTCCCTCATTTATTTACCGTTTAGACATTTTAATAATTCGCCTTATTACGAAGTAAATCGAAATTAAAACAGAAAATAAAGAACATATAAGTGTATAGATAGAATGCTCGTTTGGATATTTATCATCCAAAAGAACACCTATATAAGTACCACCGGCAATTATAGCTATCATCTGGAAGGCGATTCCAGAAAATCGAGCATAGTTATTTAAAGAAGGCTCTCCTTTTTCAGGAGACTTTTGCTGGTTCATTCGATTTGTTCGAGCCTATTTTATGAGCAGCTCCATTGGCACTTGGCGAAGCGACTCCTTTGCCCATACTGCAAGAGGCATTAAAAGTGGCTCCTGGCTCTACAGACAATTTAGATACATTTACAGTTCCTTCAATCTTAGCAGAAGACTTTAACGAGAGTAATTCAGAAACAAAAAGTTCTCCATCAAAATTACCTTCAATATCGGCATTTACACATTCTACCTTTCCTTTAATCAATCCGTCTTTGCCAATGACTACTTTGCCAGAGGTCTTTACGTTACCGTCTAATTTGCCGTCGATTCTAAAATCGGCCTGTGAGGTAATATTACCTTTTATTACGGTATTCTTTTCAATTCTGTTTGGCTGTCCGCCAAAGCTCTCCATAGGTTTTTTGTTGTCTGAAAACATTTTGCTCACGGTTTTGGGGTTAAAATTTGTGATTTATACTCGTCTATATTCTTATGTACTTGTATGATTTTATAGTTGGATGATAAAATTACAAAATTCTCATCCTTAATGCGGTAATCCTTATTGTTTTTTAAAAGTTCTGCATAGCCAAGGGCAAAGTCCTTAGATTTAAATCCGTGCACAACCACATATTGGTCTTCTAAAGTGTAAATATCTTTTGATATGTAATTCTTGTATTTTAAATCTTTAATGGACTCTTCTAAACGTTTTTTAAGTTTTAATGCGCTTTCGTTATCGCTTATTTTGAATGGAAAAACCACCTTCCAATTACCGGTGCCTTTAGAGCCTGTTTCGGGTGAAAACTCTTTTACTGCCAGTTTGGGTAGTTGTTCTGCTACCATTTGTTCGGCTTTCTTCCCTTCAGGATTGTTCGGGTAGGTCAAGGCAACGTAATTCAATGCTTCTTTAAAAGGTTCAAAACCGCGTAGACGACCTATAGCATTTGCCTTGAGCATTTCAAACTTGGGCACAATTGGGTCGCCAGTAAACCTATTGATATACTCTTGTGACTTTGTGATTACGTTTAGAAATTCTTGGTTTTGAAACAACTTATACAGCTCAGTATACTTTTTATCAGGGCTATCTGAACTATCGGATAATACTGCCTGCGGATTTAAAAGAATTTCGGCGTACCGCGAATCTGAATGGTTTTTTATAATGTCTTGCTTGACCGTAGTTGCCAACGGACTACCAGATTCCTCATAAATCTTGTATAGGTTATATTTAGATGGAAGTATTAATCTTTCCTCAGGGTTTGAGGCCAAAACTAACTCTAACTTGTCTGCAGCCAACATATTCTCCTTAAACTTTTCCTTATATATAAGTCCTAATTGATAGTTCGCAAAATTTCGTTCAGTGCGCAGACTGTCAATTACCCCTTCATCGGTGGGTATGGCATCCATATAAAAGTCCAGCGAATATTTTTCTTCCGTTGTCGGTTCTTGCGATGGGTCTACCTCAGCTACCAATTCTCCAGTAGCTTCAGAACGCGTGGCTTTTGCTTTATTGCTCCAACGCCAGTCATCTTCCAACTCTCGCTCTCCCCAACGGGTTTTGAACTCGTTTTTACCGTAACCCAAACTGGTTATGTTATAAAAGTAAAATTTACCTTTGTTCTTCTTACCGGCTTTGGTATCCCCAAAAGCAGCAATGCCTTGAGTAGTTCTTTTTTCTTCTTTTAATGCAGCTTCTTCGGCTTTTCTTTTAAGTTCGGCAATATGGGTTTCGAAATAGGTGACGCGCTCTTCAGGAGACATTTCGTAAAGCACAATCACACTATCAGCCTTAAAGACAATATCCTCGTATTTAATAACATCTTCTAAATTATCGAACTTCTTTTTTATGGCGCGATACTTTTTCGTGTTCTCAGTCAAATTGGTGAGTACACTATCGTAATAAGCGCCTGAGGCCTTGTATTTATTTTTATCAAAGTTGTATTCTGCTAGATTTTCATAATTTTTGGCATTCAACTTTTTATCGGTCTCGGTAGCGCGTAACGATTTGTTATAATAGGCCAAAGCCAAACTATCTGAACCCAAGGCTAAATGGTATTGGCCAATTTCATGAAATACTTTATCTAAAAATGGTCGATTCTCACGGTCTTCCTCCAAATCGGTCAGGTATTCTAGTAGTTCTTCTTTATTACCATTTGTAATGGCCGTGTTCTGTATCTTTTTAAGATGGGCATTGATCATATACACCCGAGGTGATTGCCGGTTCAATGCAATTACTTTGTCATAGGCATAATTGGCACTGTCTTTAAAACCCAATTGATTATAAAGTTGACCTATAATAAACAAATACCGCCCTTTTTCAGCCTTTTTTTTGGTGTAGCCTTGGGCAATTTTTAATTTTTGAATTGATGTGTCCGCCGCCCCCAGGTTCAGATAAGCTTGTGCAAGTACTGCATTGGCATCAGCGTATTCTTGATCCTTGAGCACATCATATTTAAAAAGATTTTTGAGGTTTTTAATGGCCAACTCCGGATTGTCTAATCGCATGTTTGTTTTCTCTCGCCAAATTCTAGCCTCATTTAACTTATCACTTTGAGCATATTTTCTAAGAATGTAATTGAAAGATTCTAGTGCAGGGATGTAGCGTTGGTCAAAATAACGCGCTTTTCCTAAAAGGAGAAACGCCTCATCTGTCTGCGGATTGCGCTCTTCATCTTTAATATCCATACTGTGCTTCTGTATGGCCTTGGTTGCCTTTTCTTCGGCAATGATAAAATTGGGGTTATTATCTTCAGAATCAAGTTTTATTTCTTCGGTGACCTCTAAGCGCTCTACAGGAAGTACTTCCCAAAAATCATCGCGATAATTGCTGTTCAGTTCTTCACGACCTTTTTCAAAAGCAATATTACCATTGTACAAGGTATTGTACTTGGTATTCAGGGCATGCCAATTACGATTTATAAAGGCGTCTTTTTTTGTTGAGCATGCTGCAATTAGCATAATCAACATCACTCCCGAAATGATACGATTAAAATAAAACTTCAATGTAAAAATCTTTCCTACGTACCATAACTAAAAAAAGCCCTATTTAGTATAGGGCTTATCGATAAAGTGTATGTATTTCTTTGATTAGCCTCCAAAGAAAGTTTCGAGCTCTTTTAATGTCTCTGTTGAAGTTTTAATATCTTTTACAATTTCGCCCTTATTGAGCACCACAATTCGTTCACAAACTTCAGTGACATGAATTAAATCGTGACTAGAAACCAGCACCGTTACTTCTTCTTTTGCTGCCAGTTCTTTTATGATGCCTTTTAAGCGAATCTGTGTAGTTGGATCTAAATTTGCAAACGGTTCATCAAGAATTACCACTTCAGGATTACCAATAAAACTTGCAACGATACCCGCCTTTTTTTGGTTTCCTTTAGATAGGTCGCGCAAATATTTCTTTTGCCCTAAAATTTCTCCGTGGAAAAAATCTGCAAATTGAGATAAAAGAGCATCCACATCGGCCTTATTACGACCCCGTAATTCTCCAATAAAGTAGAAGTATTCTTCAGGGGTCAAATAGCCAATCAAGAAGGTCTCATCAATAAAAGCCGACGTAAACGGTTTCCAAGCTTCGCTTTGGTCAACCTGAACATTATTACTGATAATATGCCCGGTGCTAGGCTGGATTAAGTCTAATAACAAACTAAATAAAGTAGTTTTGCCGGCTCCGTTATTACCTACCAAACCAAAACTTTGCCCTTTAGGTATTTCTAAAGATTCAATATTTAAAACGGTATTGGCCCCGTATGTTTTTGATAAATTATTTACTGATATCATAGTTGGTTATGCTTTTTGTTTGTACGCCAAAAGCGTTTTGTACTTTTCTTTTTTATAGATTTTTTCAATGACTGCGAACATTTTATTCTTGAAAACGAAGCCTAAAAGACCGAATACCGCAACAAAAATATAGCCAGCGGCCGGGCCAAGCGTAAAATGGCCAATTGTATAAATTATAATTGGTAATAATAGTTTAGGCAGTGTTATTAAAAGGGTCTTGGCGTTGAAGGCTTGCTTATCGCCAAAGGCCTTTTTGTTAGATGTTAAGTCTATAGGAGTTTTTACATACGCTCCGCCCCATAAAACCAGATAAGAGTTGATGCCTACATTGTAAACGGCACCGGCAAGAACCGCGGCATAAGCTTCCCAACCAAAGTAGAGGTAAAAGGATGCCAAAAATGTTGAAATTACCGTTGCAATGATGACCAAATACCATTTTGAGGTTAAATATTCTCGATACTGAATATTCTGGCTCATCATTAAAGGATAGTAACTACTGTCCCAACTTGGTACATATTGTCCAAAACTGAACAAAAACCCTCCCGTAACAAAAATACCCGCAAAGATCTTCATAAACGGATTATCATAAGATTCTACCGCTCCGGTAAAAAACAAAAGTCCATAAAAAATAAAAAAGAATCCCGCGATTACCGCCGAGCGTGCACGTTTATTTCTTTTAATGAGTTTAATATCATTCTTTAAAAAGGTGCCTAGGTTTCCAAAACGGTTGAGCCAGTCTAAATTTTCGGTTTTGGCCTCGGTCACTTTGGTGGCCAGACCACCGTCTAAAAACATATTCTTTTTAAAATAATTAAAAGATGACCCGAAGAGACCTAATAAAATGGTCCATGGAATGATTGCTGTTATCGGAATATCATAAAGTTTATCAAATAAAGGTCCCGTATAAGCCGTGACATCAAACCAACCATAATACTGAGACACACCAAATAAAATAAACACTCCTGCAATAAGATAAAAGACATTGTCTTTATTGTTCACCAAGACATTGATGAAGTTGTTACAGTAAATGAGCGCCATAAAACCCAAATGCCAACCTATCACATTAGCAACTCCATAGTCTTTAGTCAATAATATTATACTGAACGGTACAAAGAAAAAAGCGTGAGACCAGTTGAAAAAGGAAACAATTGTTTTACCAAGCGAATAGTGCACTACCTGGCTCTTCTTAAATGGCAGATACAAGAGCGGTTTAATATTGGTAACCGGCATTTTCTGCAACATATAGCGAAAAACCAAATCGAAAACCAGATAATAAATCAAGAACTTGTTTACTACGCGCAATGGGTCCCCTAATTCCGCTTTTTCAATGATAAAATAAACTCCAAAACCTAGACTTAAGAATACGGCAATAAAATATAAGGCCCCAAGTGCCATTAATATTTTAAACCATATCTCCGTTTTGAACGAAGCGGACCTAAAAAAGGATTTCCACTGAAGGTTGATAAAGTGTTTGAACATTGTCGTTGGTTATTTGTTCTGAAGGTTAGTGACTAAAATAGTTGATTTGTTACAAAATCAAAGCATTTTAAAAAAATAGCCCTCAAAATAGTATGAATCCTTAGTTTTGCACCCAAAATTGATTTCATGAGTGATTTTCATAAATTAACTGTCGCATCGGTTGATGCATTAACCCCAAATTCGGTAGTATTAACTTTCGATATACCTGCAGCTCTGGCAACTACTTTTTCATATAAAGCGGGCCAGTATATTACCATAAAACATAGTATTAATGGTCAGGAAGTTCGCCGTGCTTATTCCATATCCTCTGCCCCTTCTTCTGGTAAATTAACGGTAGGTATTAAAAAAGTAGAAGACGGCACCTTTTCCGTTTATGCCAATGAAGAAATAAAAGCAGGAGATGTTTTGGAAGTTATGCCCCCTGAAGGCCGTTTTACTTTTGAATCTAATCAAGAAACACAAAATATAGCGGCTTTTGCTGCTGGTAGCGGTATCACCCCTATTATGAGTATTGCGCAAACAGTCTTAGAAGCTAATAATGATAATACTTTTGTCTTGGTTTACGGCAATAAGAAACCCGAAGAAACCATGTACCATGCTCAAATAGTGGCCTTACAAGAAAAATATGGAGAACGCTTTTATGTGCAATTTGTCTACAGTAAAGTATCGGAACCTGACTGCCTTTTTGGCCGCATTGAAACTTCAACGGTCAACCTTATTCTAAAAAATAAGTTCAAGGGTGTTTCCTTTAATGATTTTTACCTATGTGGCCCTGAAGCGATGATCAATACCGTTTCCGATACCTTAAAAAGTAATGGTGTTTCTGAGGCTAATATTCATTTTGAACTTTTCACAACTTCAGATACCGAAGATACAGTAGCAGAAAATCTGGATGGGAAAACCAAAATTGAAGTATTGGTTGATGATGAGACCTTCTCCTTTGAAATGGACCAAAAAACCTTAGTGCTGGATGCTGTCTTAAAACAAGATATCGATGCTCCTTACTCTTGTCAAGGCGGGGTTTGCAGTAGTTGTATTGCACGCGTTACCGAAGGAAAAGCGGAAATGGTAAAGAATCAGATTCTAACGGACAGTGAAGTGGCCGAAGGTTTGATTCTTACTTGCCAAGCGCATCCGACAACCTCTACCCTGAAAGTTGATTATGATGATGTTTGATTAAGTCTTAAAGTAATAGTCTCTTAAAAATGAAGTGTATCCGAATAACACCAGCTGATGTAATAGAACAAAATCTAGATTTCAAAATCTATAAAATTTTAGATGATGAAGGTGAAAGCCCTTTGAAATGGAATCTCACACCCACTTCTCTCCAAATAATACCTAATGATACGGGACACTACCTTGTTAAAGCCTTTATTATTGATGAAAGTGGAGTGGATACAACTGCATTAATCAATGTTAGCACTCCGGAAAGAATAGCAGATTTTACGATTTATGATTTTAATTCTCCTAAGTACTCTTCTATTTCTGAACAAACTGGAATTGGAAAAAATGTTATCCCTGCAGTTGCTTCTGACGCTTTTGGCAGTTACGAATTCTATTACGCTAGAAACAATCCAGATATTGGAATTGAGGTTTTGAAAAATGGCGTTATCCTTAGTACTCAAAAAACCGTTATCGCAGAAGATTTAGCGTATATTTTGAGGGATGAAAAAAGACTTGAAGATGCATTAAATTACTTTTTAATTGCTGAAGAATATGGCCAATCATCTGAATTCATACTTTTTGAAATTGAGCAATTATACTGTGAAATGGAAAACTATAAGAAGGCCTTAGAGTACAAAAGAAAACGTGAAAAAATTAAAAATAATTAAAACTGCACTTTGCCAAATAGCGTCTACTATAAAAATAGTATTTGTCTAATTAAGCGATTTATCTAAAGCCCAACAAGCGCGGTCATAGCCAATCGTATATGCTTTATCTATGTCTTTCTTATCGAGCATCCCAATATGTTCCAATTCTTGGGGTTCTATGAGCACATCGCATTCCCCAATTTTTTCTCTGCATGAGGCATAAATCATTAGACCGGTGATTCTTCCAGTTAATTGAAAGGAATTACGGAGATGTTTTTTTTCAAGCGTACCGTTAATAGATACATTACTACCAATAATAAGTTCGCAATTTTTTTCTAGATATTCTTTAGGAAAGTTGTTCATTATCCCGCCATCTGCATAAAGTATGCTGTTTACCTCAACCGGACTAAAAACAGGAGACAATGCGGCCGATGCAAGCAATGGTAAAATAAGCTCACCCTTAGTAAAGACTTTTTCTTTACCGTTCATCAAATCCGTGGCAACTACATATAATGGCTTAGTTAAAGACTCGAATGAATTAATAGAAAAATGTTTTTGAAAAACACTTGCGAATTTTGTAGTATCAATCAGGCCTGGTTTTCCAATAGCAAAGTAATTGTATTGAAACAGCGGCGTGTCTTTAAAGAACTGAAGCATTTCATCAGTGCTGTTTCCGTTGGCGTAAAGCGCTCCTATTAAAGCTCCAACGCTTGCCCCCGCAATTTCGTGTGCCTCAACATTCCTTTCTTGCATTGCTTTTAACAGGCCAATATGGGCCATGCCGCGGATACCGCCCCCAGATAAAACTAGTCCGACTTTCTTATTTGAAGTTGCTAAATTTTGCACCTTTTCTCTTTTGTGTTAAAGTTAATCCCATTCCCCGAATTTTAACAATCTTGCCTGTAATCTTTTTATTAGAGCTTCGACCAAAACCGCTATTAAGTTTTTATCGTAAGTTTACATAACAATTGCTATGCCTTGCTAAAAGCCGTTCAACATACTACTGCAATCCTCGTTTTTGCCAATTCTGCGTCACAAGAATTTGAGCAAAAACCATTTGTTAAAAGTGCTGTAGTATTTGAAGCGCTTAACAAAGAGACCCTGAACAAGGTTAAAAAAACAAAGCTTCCATATTTCCATTTTACAGAAAAAGAGCAGTTCGGAAACTCTTTTGGAGAACGTTTTGTAAATGCCATTCAAAAAGTTTATGAAAAAGGGTATAAAAACATCATTACCATAGGTAACGATAGCCCTCAACTAAAAACATCGCATTTACTTGAAGCTTACAAGCAACTTCAATTAGGAAAAACAGTTTTAGGTCCAACATTCGATGGTGGTTTCTACCTAATGGGGCTTCACAAATCAAACTTTGACGCCTCTCTTTTCTTAAGACTTCCATGGCAACGTTTCGGTTTATTCAATAGAATTTCACAATTATTTGAAAACAGCAATTCGCATCTCCATAGGTTGCCTGTTTTTGAGGATATAGATACTGCAGTAGATGTCGTTAAATTACTTGGTTTTTCAAGATCGATTGCATTTACCATTCTAAAAATACTTCGCGCTATTGAAGAAAAGGTTTTAAAAGTTTTTAGCGCGAGAGCATTTAACTATTCCGATTCATATTCTTCTCCTTTGTTCAACAAGGGCTCACCTGTTTTGCTTCATCTTCTATAAACATTTTTCTCGGCCAATTGGCCACAAGACTAACTTTTATACAAATAAATGAAGTATTATTTACTGAGCGTATTGCTGCTTTTTGTGGTGGCATTAAGTGCTCAACAAACCATATCAGGTCGCGTTAGCGATATCAACAATTTGGGGATACCTTATGCAAATATTTTAGCCGTAGGAACACAAACTGGAAGCACAACAGATGAAAATGGAAACTATGAAATTACAGTTACAGAAGGTGTTTCTCTTCTAGAATTCTCTGTTCTCGGATACAAAACGCAAACTGTTTCCATTCAAAATCAAAACATAATCAATGTGCAATTAGAGGAATCTTCCGAACAACTAAATGAAGTGGTGCTAACGGCGTTAGGACTTAAACGAGAGACTAAAGAACTGGGTTATGTTGTACAAAGTTTAGATGCTAAAGGCGTTACTGAAGTAAAATCAGTTAACTTTTTGGATAATCTTGCAGGAAAACTGGCTGGGGTTACCATTAACCAAGGTGCAACTGGTGTTGGTTCTTCCTCAAAAATTACCATTCGTGGTGAAGCTTCATTCTCTAATAACAATCCTTTATTTATAGTTGACGGAGTTCCCATCAATAATAACTCGGTCTTCAACTTTACCAACGAAGCTGCAGCCGGTTTTCAAGAAGTTGATTTTGGTAATGGTGCTATGGAGGTAAATCCTGATGATATTGCAGAAGTTTCAGTCTTAAAAGGGCCAAGTGCAGCGGCCTTGTACGGTACACGTGCTGCAAACGGCGTTATTGTTATCGAGACCAAAGATGGCTCAAAAAGCAAAGGTCTTGGCATAAGTTATAATACCAGTTTCTTTGTTGATGAAGCTTTTAGACTACCCGATTTCCAGAACGAATATGGTCAAGGACAAGCAGGAGTTTTTGAATTTGTAGACGGATTAGGTGGTGGAACTAGTGATAATATCACCTATAGTTGGGGCCCTCGTTTAGATGTCGGTAATTTAATTCCGCAATTTGATAGCCCGGTAACCTTACCTGATGGAACTATAGTTCGCGGAGGGGATACTTCGGTATATAATGGACTTCCTATCACCCCAACAGAATTTCGTTCCAATCCTGATAACCTTAAAAATTTCTATGAAACAGGAACTACCTTCATTAATAACCTAGCTATTTCTTCGGGCTTTGATAAAGGCGATTTCAGGCTTTCATTTACAGATTTACGCAGTGAAAGTATTATCCCCGGAGTGAATTTAGATAGACAGACAATATCGTCTCGTTTAAACTTCCGTCCAACGGATAAATTACGTATTAGGTCGAGCATTAGCTACGTAAATTCTCAAAGTGATAACAGACCATCTAATGGATACGGCTCTGAAAACGTAAACTATTCTCTTGTCGCATGGGGTCCACGGTCGCTTAATATCGATAACCTACGCAACTATTGGCAACCAGGTTTAGAAGGTTTACAACAATATTCTTTTAACTATACCTTCTTTGATAATCCGTTTTTTATCCTGCAAGAGAACCGAAACTCTTTTAATAGAGATCGTGTTTTCGGTACTATTTCGGCATCTTATGATATCACCGATAAGCTATCTGCAACTGTGCGTACCGGAATGGATTATTCTAGCGAATTACGCCAGTTTCGAAGAGCATTTAGCACCAACCGATTTAGAAATGGGGGCTATGCTGAACATGACGTGTTTTATAGGGAAATAAACACCGATTTTATTTTAAATTACAACAACTCCTTTGGTGATTTTAAGGTTGATGTCTCCCTCGGTGGAAATCGTTTGGACCAAAAAGCATTTACCTCACAGTCGCAAACAACGAGTTTGGCGCAACCAGGGATATTCCGCTTGAGCAATGCTGCTTCACCAATTGAAGTTTTTGAGTTTGAATCCAATAAACGCATCAACAGTTTCTATGGTTTGGCCAAATTTGGTTACAAAGACTATCTGTATTTGGATATTACGGGTCGAAACGATTGGTCCAGTGCCTTAGCAACACCTTTTTCTGTAGATAATGTATCGTTTTTCTATCCATCGGTATCCACAAGTTTCATCTTATCCAATGTAACAGAATTGCCTCAAGCCATTTCATTTGCAAAGTTTCGTGCGAGCTACGCACAGGTTGGCAATGATACCAATCCATACCAGACCACAGGGGCATTTATAGCACAAACCCCATTTAATGGGCAGCCTACATTTAGCGATCAGAACCTTATTGCGAATCCTAATTTAAGACCCGAACAAACTGCGGCTATTGAAATTGGTGCTGACATCCGTTTCTTTGGGGATAAGCTGAATTTGGACATTTCCTACTACAACGCAGTAACCAAAGACCAGATTATATCCTTACCTATTGGTATTTCCTCAGGATTCACACAACAAGTGGTCAATGGTGGTAAAGTGCGTTCCAAAGGTTTAGAAGTAATATTAGGAGCAACGCCTATAGCAAATCAAAACTTCAAATGGAACAGTACCGTAAACTTTAGTACAAACCGCTCTACGGTAGAAGACTTACCACAAGATGATGGCCGTTTAACACTGGCTTTCTCTAGAATCTACGATAGTCAAAACCAAACCGTTTTTGTACAGGTAGAAGAAGGTGGTCGTATTGGCGATTTGTACGGAACAGGATATTTGAAAAACGAAAATGGTGATTTTATTCTAACGGATGAAGGACGCTATATTCCAGATAACACTTTGCAGAAACTGGGAAATTCGAATCCTGATTTTATGGTAGGTTTCAATAACCAATTTAATTACAAGAATTGGGATTTAGGCTTTCTTTTAGACTGGCGCCAAGGCGGAATTATAGTTTCCCGTACGCGTGCCTTAGGAAATGTTGGTGGTCAATTGGCTGAAACCGCTTTTAGACCTGAAGAAGGTATTGTACCGCAAGGTGTTGTAAACACAGGTACTGCTGAAAATCCGGTTTACGTTCAAAATACTACAGCAGTAACTGCCGAAAGTTTCTACCGCCAGTTTTATGATAGAAACCATGAGGAGAATAATACTTACGATGCCTCTTTCTTGAAACTACGGCAGTTTTCCGTGGGTTACACCTTTGAAAATCTTAAGTTTTTACAGCAAGATGCAAGTCTACGACTATCGCTCATCGGTAGAAACTTATTTGCTATTACTGAAAATCCACATTTTGACCCAGAACAATTAGCCGTTCAAGGACAAGGGTTTGTGAGTGGTGTAGAAGACATGTCGTATGCCACCACAAGAAGTATTGGATTTAAAGCTGGGTTTAATTTTTAATTAGAAGATGATGAAATTTATATATACACTAATAATAGAATGGCTGTCTCCTCAAGCAGAGTCGAGAGGTAAAGCTATCCTTGTCCCTGTCAGTTCGAGCCTGCCTAGTCACCAGACAGGCGGAGTCGAGAACAAAAGGAATGCCTCAAATTTAACTTTAAACTTGACACTTATACTTGCGCTTGTATTTGTTACATCCTGCACAAAAGACTTTGAAGAAATCAATACGAACCCTAATCAGCCTGTTGCTGTACAACCAAGTTTGTTGCTAAGACAAGTGATTTATGATTATGGAGAACAAATGTCCTACGAAGGTTTTACCGCAGGTGATTTGCTAGGGCAATACAGAACAGCACTAGATTTTAATTTGTTTGACCGGCATGATTTAAAATCGCCGCAATTGGGTGGTAATCCTTGGCCTATTTTATATACAAATCTTAGGGATAATGAAGAGATTTTACACTTGTCATTAGAAAACCCAACTTTTGAAGTATATGAAGGTCCAGCCCGAATTTTAAAAGCCTATATGGCAGGCGCTTTAACCGATATGTTTGGCGATGTGCCTTACTCGGAAGGTTTTCAAGGTAAAACTGAAACTGTAACCCCTGTTTATGATAATCAAGAGCTTATCTATAATGGCGAAGAAGGAATCTTTGATAATCTCGAAAAAGGGATTAACGCTATAGAAAATTATGCAGGTACTATTCCTTTAGAGGGTGATATTCTTTTTGAGGGTGATTTACAGGCCTGGGTACGTTTTGCAAAATCACTCCAAATTAAATTTTTAATGCGTACCTCTAACGTTCAAGATAATGCAGCAGCCTTGCAAACACTTTTTGATGAGGGCGTTTTTATTGCTGAAAATTCACAAAATGCAACTTTTGATTTTAATGATGGAGAACCCAACAACTTCCGCTTAGCGCGATTACGAATCGGAGATTTCAACAATTTTGTGCTTTCAGAAACGATGGATGAAATTTTGACCGATTTAAATGATCCAAGAATTTCAACATTGTTTCGCCCGATTTCTAATAGTGATACGGGGGAATTTAACGGTTTACTTAACGGCGTGGACGCTACACAGAATGCGGTTGTCTTAGCCGATTTCTCTTTAGCAGGAACTAGTTTTAGAGAGGCTACAAGCGCATTAGATGCCAACTTTATGACTAGCTGGGAAACTCATTTTCTAATAGCGGAGGCCGCAGAACGTGGTTTTATCACCGCCAATGCACAAGCCTTATACGAAACTGGGGTGACACAAGCTTTTGAATATTGGAATACTGCATTACCAACAAATTATCTAAGTGCAGAAGGGGCTTTTACCAAGGGTGATGCTCTAGAAAATATTATAACCCAAAAATGGATAGCAAATATCATCAACGGATATGAAGGATGGATAGAATACCGAAGAACAGGCTTTCCGCAGTTAAAGACAATTTCAGCTAGTTTAAATAATGATTTGCTCCCTGTTCGCATGCCTTATCCTGCTGAGGAGCAAGCATTGAATGCAGTAAATTATGAAGCGGCGGCGGCCAGAACGGATGGCAATAGTATTAATTCCCCAGTTTGGTGGGACTCGCAAAGCGAGAATTAATTATTAAATACCTTGAGTGCTATTTCCTTAAATAGCCTCTAGAATTATAAAAACATGGAAGTAAGATTTTGGCAATGGGGTCTAGTGATAGCATCTAGTTTGGTGTTGTTCTTTCTTTCCCCTTTGGCAAATAATACCAATCAGTTTTTTAAAGCTATTCAAAAAAAGAAAGCGCCAAATACCTTTATGTTGATGGGTAGTTTGGTGATTTCGTGGATATTCGCCAAGAGTATTACCAATGCAGCAAACTTAGGATTAGATTATGGTATTGTAGGAGGTGTGGCTTACGCTGCCTACTATCTATCGTTTGCAGTAGCTGGTATCGTAATCTATAAAATGAGGCTTCATGGAAAATATAATAGTATCCATCATTTTTTGACATCCAAGTTTGGAAAAGGAGCGGTTGCCGTATTCTCTATATTAATTGCCATTCGGCTCTTTAATGAAGTTTGGAGTAACACCATGGTCATTGGCACCTATTTTGGCGATATGGGTTCCAGTTCGTATTACTGGTCTATTATAGTTTTTACAGCATTAACACTAGCCTATGTTTTAAAAGGTGGTATGAGTAGTTCCATTTTTACAGATGTACTTCAAATGGGCTTATTTGGTATTTTACTTATTGTAATTCTTGGTGCTATTTTTACATCAAAAGAAACATTTACACCTACCCAAGTTATTAGCTCTGGAGTTTGGTCTTTTGACATGGGATTAAATCTACTTTTTGCTGCGGTATTACAATCCTTTAGCTATCCATTTCATGACCCTGTGCTTACCGATAGAGGTTTCTTAAGTAGTCCTAGGGTCACACTAAAAAGTTTTCTATGGGCTAGTATTATTGGAGGTGTCTGTATTATACTATTCAGTATAATTGGTGTTTATGCGCAATCGCAAAACATGACAGGGCAAGCAGCTGTGGAGGTTGGTAAAGCATTTGGTGTTGTTATTTTATTAGTTATTAATTTTATTATGATTACCTCAGCTGCATCTACTTTAGACTCTACCTTTTCATCTTTTTCAAAATTATTATCGGTGGATTTAAACCTAGGAAATACATTAAAATTTGGACGTTGGTCTATGGTTGTTATTGCCGTTTTAGGTACTATTCCTGTTTTCTTAAATGCAGAAATACTATCTGCGACCACAATAAGCGGTACCATGATTATTGGATTAACTCCCATATTTCTATTTTGGAAAGACAAAGCCTCAAAAATCAGTTTTCATTTAAGTGTTTTTTGTGGATTACTATTCGGATTTCTATTGATTTTCAATTGGTTTCCGCAATCATTAATATTTACTACAGGCAAGTATGCTGATTTACTTTGGATTAATTTCTGGGGAATTTTAAGTTGCGTACTACTCTATTTTATACCCAAATGGATAAGGATATAAAACATATCGGAACTAAAACTGGAAAGCTTTTGCTTTTTGGCGGTGTCTATAGCAACTTACAGGCTTTAGAGCAACTCATTGTTATTGCCAAAGATGAAGGGATTGCTCCTGAAAATTGTATTTGTACAGGAGATATCACTGGCTATTGCGCCCAACCTGAAGAAACTGTTCAGGCATTTAAAGCTTGGGGAGCTTTAAGTATTGCCGGTAATGTAGAATTACAACTGGCTAACGACAGTGAAGATTGTGGTTGCGATTTTAAAGCTGGTGGTCGTTGTGATAGTTTTTCTAAACTTTGGTTTCCGTATACCAAAGGTCATTTATCACAAGAATCTTTGGATTGGATTACTACCATTCCCAAATACCTAAGTTTTGACTATGGAGGAAAAAAAGTAACTGTGGTACATGGCAATTATGGTAATACGTCGGAATTTATATTTCAATCGAATGCCGACGCCAGTAAACAAAACTGTTTTAATGATACTGAAAGCGATGTGATTATTGCAGGGCATTGTGGACTGCCATTTCATCAATCCATAAAAGAAAAACTCTGGTTAAATCCGGGTGTTATTGGCATGCCAGCAAATGATGGTTCCACAAGAGTTTGGTATATGCTCTTAGAAATAGAAAGCAGTGAATTAAAATATACTCATCGGTCTTTTGAGTATGATTACAACATTACGCAACAATTAATGTATAAAAACCACCTACCTGAAGAATATGCAGATACGCTTTCTTCCGGCATTTGGGATAATATGGAAATCCTCCCCGAAGTTGAAAAAATGGGGCAGGGCATTCCGATTTACTTAGACAATACAAAACAAAATATAGCACCTAAAACACAGAAAAAGATGGCAGATACGTATTACAATCCGAAAGATTTACGAAAATTTGGAAAAATTACCGAATGGAGCGAAGAGCTTGGTACCAAATTTTTTGATTATTATGGTAAGGTTTTCGAAGAAGGCGCACTAAGTGCTAGAGAGAAATCTTTAATTGCGCTTGCGGTTTCACACGTAGTAAAATGTCCGTATTGCATAGATGCGTATACCAAAGATGGTTTACAAAAAGGCATTACCAAAGAAGAAATGATGGAAGCCGTGCACGTTGGCGCTGCAATTGAGAGTGGAGCAACCTTGGTACACGGCGTGCAGATGATGAACAAATATGATAAATTGTCGATGTAAGCTCCCTGTCCCCCAAAGGGGGAAAATAATTGATTGCAAAATTGACACCAATAGAAGACTATAAAATATAGTTTGGTTAAGATTGATGTGTGAGAACCATCAACCAATAACCATCAACCAATAACCATCAACGAATAACTAAAAAATATATGGCTACAAAATCATTAAAAGCAAAAGGAAACGAGCTTGCGCAAAGCAACAGACAGCTTGATATTCTTAACGGAGGCATCTTCGCAGACGGGGAACTACCTTATTTCAAGGATAAAATAGGTGAAATAGGGCATTTTCCACTGCGTCCTAAAAAGTTGGAAATCCTTCAAATCAATGTAGGGTATATGTGCAACCAAGTGTGTGAACACTGTCATGTAGATGCTGGTCCAGATAGAAAAGAAATCATGACCCGTGAAACCATGCAACAATGTCTTGAAGTGATTAAAAATACGGGGGCGCATACGTTAGATTTAACTGGGGGGGCACCAGAAATGAACCCTGATTTCGAGTGGTTCGTAGAAGAAGCTGCAAAAGCGGGAATCAAAGACTTTATCGTTCGTTCTAACCTAACCATTATTCGGGCAAATAAAAAATACTACCACTTACCAGATTTCTTTAAAAAACACAATGTGCATGTAATTTCCTCTATGCCACATTATACCCGTGGTAAAACGGATAAGCAACGTGGCGATGGAGTTTTTGATAAGTCGATAAAAGCCTTGCAAGAACTTAATGCAAGGGGTTACGGAATGCCGGGTAGTGATTTACGATTAGATTTGGTCTACAATCCATCTGGGGCATATTTACCAGGAGACCAAATGGCCATGGAAAAAGACTTTAAAAAAGCCTTGGATGAAGATTTTGGTATTCAATTTCATAATCTCTTTGCCATTACCAACCTACCTATAGCGCGCTTCTTGGACTATCTAATAGCTTCTGAAAACTACGAAGATTATATGTATGCCTTAGTGGAAGCTTATAACCCTGCAGCTGTGGCAAATGTAATGTGTACCAATACGATTTCCATTAGTTGGGATGGTTGGCTCTACGATTGTGATTTTAACCAGATGCTAGACCTTAAAGTCGCCAGTAAAGTAAAACACATTAAGGATTATAACGAGGATTTACTGAACGATAGAAATATTATTATTTCACAGCATTGCTATGGTTGTACTGCCGGTGCAGGAAGTAGTTGTCAAGGGACAGTGGCTTAGATTAATAGCTTGATTTCTTGGCAAACTAGTCGTAGAATTTCCTTTAATTATCAAAATTGGATAGAAATATATTAGTGGATTACTTCTATGACTTTTTGAACCACATCATCTGCCAAAATAGTTTTCATGACATCCTTATAGCCATCTGGAACCTTATTACCATAAATAGAAGTAGGTATTAACGGAAACTTTTCTCTATCAGCTAATAAAGCATTATCCGCTGGCTGACCAAAAGGAGCAAAACCGGCATATGGATGCGTTACGCCCCATAACGTTACCACCGGAACCCCATAATTCGCTGCTAAATGGGCGTTACCACTATCCATGGAAAGCATTATATTTAAATTTGAAATTATGGAGAGTTCTTGCGTAAAGGACATTTTTCCTACTACACTAACACAATTTACGAACTTTTCTTCCCATGCTTCTAAGAGTTGTTTTTCATGATTTCCACCTCCAAAAAGTAGTATTTGATAGTTTCCTGAAGCATTTAGTTTATCTACAACTTCCTGCATTAATTTATATGGATACGTTTTTCCTGAAAAAGCTGCAAACGGAGCAATCCCTATCCATTTTTGTGTTTTGGGACATGATAAATCCGGAAGCCTAACAGCAATCTCTTGTTTAGGTAATGTAAAATTCTCCTGCAAACGTATAGGGAAATTTAACGATTTGAACACTTCTGCATATCGTTGGTGTGTTGTTTTTAAAGGTCGGAAAAAATTTGGTTCTCCTGAGGTCAGCACTTTCTTCTCTTTCCTTCCTTTATCAATTTTCTGAAAAGGGGTTCCTGAAAACCAAAAGAAAAATTTTAAAATATTACTTCGTAGCACATTGTGTAAATCTGCTACTGCATCAATATGCAATAATTTCAGTTCTCTGTACAATTTCCAAAGTCCGAAAATTCCCTTATGCTTTTCTTTTACATCAGCACCATAGATTGATATATTAGGGATTTCTGAAAAAATAGGTTTAAAAAAGTCTTTGGTAAGAACTGTAATTTTAAGTTCTGGATAAGTATTTGTGAGGTGTAAAAGCACAGGAACGGTCATCGCAATATCGCCCATGGCAGATAGGCGAATAATAAGGAGATGGTACGTTTTATTTTTGTCCACGAAGGATAGGATTTAGTTCCTCATCATTATACATCTTCATTTGTTTGTAGACTTTCATATACTTTTTACCTGCTTCAATATCGACCAATAATTGGTCTATAGCGGTAGAAAGGTCTTTCTTCTGTTCTAAAAGTACCCGAAGTTTAGCGCTACACTTTTCAATATGAGAAGGAGTAGCATCAGTTCTATTCGCTTCTTCTTGCATATGGTATATCTTCAGTGCAAGAATAGATAATCTATCTATCGCCCAAGCAGGACTTTCCGTATTTATAGTGGCATCTTCTTTTATTTCAACCGATTGGTATTTTTTTAGGAAATAACTATCGATAAATTCTACCAAATCTGTTCTATCTTGATTACTGGCATCAATTTTACGTTTTAAAACAAGGGCTGCCGAAGGTTCAATTTCTGGATCTCTAATAATATCTTCATAATGCCATTGTACGGTATCTATCCAGTTTTTACGATATAATAAATGCTCTATACTGTCTTTGTCATATGGGTTTGAAAAAGACTGGCTTACATCATCAAGCACATGGTACTTATCAATGCTTTCTTCAAATATCTTAAAAGCGGAATTGCTGAACATGATAGAAATTTTAGCAAATATACCCTATCTGTTTATTTTTTTACCAGATCAATAAGAAGTAAGGTAAATGGAATCAATATGCATACCAGCAACACCGCTTCTTTTAAGCGTTTCTTCTTAAAGGTTTCCATAAAGTTTGTTGCGAAAATCGCTGCAGGAAAAAACGAGTAAAGCAGTATGGTATAGTTCTTATTCTCAAGATTTTGAACACTAAAAACCACAATAACCACTAGAAAGTAGACCAGTAACAAACGTAAATGTATAATTCTTCCAACGCCTTGGTATCCTTGTTTAACAAGTACGAAGCTTGCAACAATTAAAATTACAATGATATATAGAAAAGGTTTTATGCTAAAATTGGCCATAAAACTTTCCAATAAATTAGTGTCAACATGTATTACATAATGATTCTCAATGAAATTGATATTCTTGGTCAAGACCAGAAATGCACTTATTAACAGAACAAAAAAGACAATAGCGATAATTGGCACCAGCCAATTCTTAAATTCTTTCGTGCCGTAGATATAGACTGCCAAAAAAACCACTACTAAAAACAGCAACACCCAAGGATCAAAAACACTCGCGACACATATCCAAAGTGTAGCATCAAAAATCTTCTGTTTTACCTGTTTTAGGTTTTTTAATGCTAGCAAACGATTTAATGACAACAATAAAAAAAGGTTACAAAATACAATCTCCTTATACTGCAAAATCTTTGGCACTGCCATACATAACAGCACAAAGAACAACATGGCAAAAGAAGTGGTATTGGTAGTTTTTCTTGTTCTAACGGTCTCTTGCACCCCAATTACCTGAAGCGAAATTGCTATTAATATAAGCAGAAGAAATACAACACTATCGAAGTTGATTTTTAAGATAAAATAGTTCGCAACATAAAAAAGAACGAGCATAATCAATAAAACCAAATAGTTGATCGGCTTAGTTTTGCTAAAAAAACTTGATATCATATTATGTTTTACTATTTTTGCCTAGTAAATATAGCTAAGATGAGTGCATTTTTTTATTGGATAGAAGACTTATTTGTAAACGTACTTTTTGCCCCTTATGATTTTTTCCGTTTTATGGAAAACTGGTGGGGTGCAAACACCATCAACTGGTTGTTTATGATTATTGGTTTTTTAGCTATGGTTTACTGGATGGGACAGTTAAAAATCTTTAATGACAACGGCGAAGAAGACAAAAGTAGCACTTCGCATTCTTATTTATAGTTTCATTTCAACCCGAAAGTTAGCTTCACTATTCCATTTAAAGGTCGAAGCCTAAATCTTTTCGGTAGTATATTCCATCAAAACTAATTGTTTTCAGGCTTTTATAAGAGGTTTTTAAAGCGTCTTTAAAATCTGTACCGTATGAGGTCACGGCAAGAACACGGCCTCCATTCGTCTCTACCTTTCCATCACTCCACCTAGTGCCCGCATGAAATACAATAGATTCTTCTGTCTGTTCTAGACCTTCGATTTCTTTTCCTTTTTCATAGGCTTCTGGATAGCCTCCTGAAACCGCCATTACCGTAACTGCAGTTCTCGTATCAATATCTAAATATATCTTGTTCAAGCTTTGATTTGACACAGCCTCTAGAATCGTAACAAAATCATTTTTTATACGGGGTATGACGACTTCGGTTTCCGGGTCGCCCATACGTACATTATATTCTATCACTTTAGGTTCATCACCAGCTTTTATCAACCCAATAAAAATAAACCCTTTATAGGGATAACTGTCTTTTTTTAATCCTTCTACAGTTGGTTTTACAATTCTTTCTTCAATCTTTTGAATAAAGGTTTTGTCTGCAAAAGGCACCGGCGAAATAGCTCCCATACCACCTGTATTGAGTCCGGTATCTCCTTCTCCTATACGTTTATAGTCTTTAGCCATTGGCAATACCTTGTAATTTTCACCATCGGTAAGTACAAAGCAACTTAATTCGATACCGTCTAAAAACTCCTCGATAACCACCGTTGTACTTGCAGCACCAAACTTAGCGTCTAAAAGCATCGATTTAAGCTCTTTCTTTGCTTCTTCAATGTCATTGAGTATCAAAACCCCCTTTCCTGCAGCTAAGCCATCCGCTTTAAGCACAAATGGCGGATTTAGACTTTCTAAAAACGTATACCCTTCTTCTAGGTTGTTTGAAGTAAAACTTTGATAGGCAGCAGTAGGAATGTTGTGCCGCATCATAAACTCCTTTGCAAATTCTTTTGAGCCTTCTAAAGTCGCTGCTAACTTTTCCGGGCCTATTACCGATACTTTTTTTAATTGTTCATCTCTCAAAAAGAAATCATGGATTCCGTTTACCAAGGGATCTTCAGGACCAACCAGAACTAGGTTAATGTTCTCTTTTAAAACTAGTTTTTTAATCGCTTCAAAATCATTGACCCCAATAGCAACATTCTCGGCTAGCTCTTTGGTTCCTGCATTGCCCGGTGCTACAAAAAGCTTAGTCAGTTTGCTGCTCTGCGCTATCTTCCAAGCTAAAGTATGTTCGCGTCCTCCAGAGCCAAGAATAAGAATGTTCATTTGTCTAATTTTTGGCTAAAATACTATTTGAAAAAAGTCTAGCTAAGAATTGTTAGAAAAATCTCTATGTTCTTTTTTTTGAAGTTCTTCAGGGGACAAAGATTTAAAGTAGTCATATACTTTCTTCAATCCTTCAGAACGATGCACTTTAGGTTCCCATCCTAATACTTCTTTAGCCCTTGAAATATCTGGTTGCCGTTGCAGAGGATCATCTTTAGGCAATTCTTTATAAATGATTTTCTGATCAGAGCCTGTGAGTTTTATGATTTCTTGGGCAAATTCAAGAATGGTTGTCTCATCTGGATTTCCGATGTTGACGGGCTCCACATAATCGCTCATTAACAAACGATATATTCCTTCTACTTGATCATCGATATAGGTAAAAGAGCGGGTTTGAGAACCATCACCAAAAACAGTTAAATCTTCTCCACGTAATGCCTGTCCCATAAAAGCAGGGACTACTCTACCATCATTCAATCGCATACGGGAACCATATGTGTTGAAAATACGAACGATGCGCGTATCCAACCCATGATGACGGTGATAAGCCATGGTAATGGATTCCATAAAGCGTTTGGCCTCATCGTAAACTCCACGTGGCCCAATAGGGCTCACATTACCAAAATATTCTTCGCTTTGCGGATGTACCAATGGATCTCCATAAACTTCAGAGGTAGAGGCAACTAGAATTCTGGCATTTTTCTGCTTGGCCAATCCAAGAAGATTTAAAGTCCCCAGTGATCCTACTTTCAGGGTTTCAATTGGAATCTTTAAATAATCAATAGGGCTTGCTGGAGATGCAAAATGCAGTATATAATCCAGTTCCCCTTCTAGATGAACAAAAGTGGAAACATCATGATGGTGAAATTCAAAATTTTCTAAAGGAAATAAATGCGCTATGTTTTTTAAATCACCTGTAATAAGATTATCCATTCCAATTACATAATGACCTTCTGCAATGAATCTATCGCAAAGATGTGACCCAAGAAAACCTGCAGCTCCTGTGATTAGGGTTTTTTTCAATTTTCAATTATTTAGATACTCTGTTATTTTGTGGAATGATACTACTTCTATACCGTTACTCCTTTTTTGATATTCGTCTCCTGCATATACTACATAACCTCCTTTACTATCAGATAATCTATTCCAATATGCTATTCCTTTAAAATAATCTTTAGTAACGGTGTGCCCCATTTTTATTTCAAGAGGCAAAAGATTGATCCCATTATCTAAAAGAAGATCTATTTCATTACCAGTATTGTTTCTCCAAAAGTATAAATTATCAGATAAGCCCCTATTGTATCTATACTTTAACACATCCATTACTACCATATTTTCGAAAAGACTACCCTTGAGAGGATGTAAATCTAATTGTTCTGGATTTTGAATTCCCAATAACGAACAAACTAATCCTACGTCGTAAAAATACAGTTTAGGCATTTTTACCAATCTTTTGTTAAAATTCTTATGGTGTGGTTTAAGTCGATATACAATAAAGCTAGCTTCTAACACTCCTATCCAAGATTCTATGGTCTTATTATCTACACCCACTTCAATTGCCAAAGAATTTTTATTCAATAATTGTCCTACCCTGGAGGCACATAGTCTTAAAAAACGCTCAAATATCAAAAGATTATCTATGTTCTTTAGCTGCCTTACATCTCTTTCCACATAGGTTCTGATATAATTGGAAAACCATTTGCCTACTTCAAAATCCTTATCATAGAGTGGTGGGTAAAATCCTTTATACATTAACTCAAGTAAGTTTTGTGGTTTGGCTTTCCCTAGTTCGCTAATTGAAAAAGGCATTAAGTTTATATACCCTACCCTACCTGCCAAACTTTGTGTAATGCTTTGTTGTAGCAAAAAATTATTAGACCCCGTAATAATAAATTTTGAAAGCACTTTAGACTCATCCAACATTTGTTGTAAATATGAAAAAAGCTGAGGTGCTCTTTGAGCTTCATCGAAAATAGCCCCCTCTTTGTACTGATTTAAAAATCCCTTGGGGTCTTCTAGGGCGAAACTACGTACATCTGGGTTCTCTAAATTGATATAAGGCTTATTTGCAAAAACTTGCCGCACCAAAGTTGTCTTGCCCGATTGCCTGGGTCCAACAACAGCAATAGCTTTATACTGCTTTGAAATGTTCCTTAGTTCTTTTTCTGCCGTTCTTTCGATCATGTATGCAAATATATACAATTTAGGAATTTTATTCCTAAATTGTATATATTAAATTTCACTTATAAAAATCGAAATGTGCTATTCTTAGAATCACCTGTAATCAGATTATCCATTCCTATTACTAATGACCTTTTGCAATAAATCTATTCGTAGAGATGAGATCCTAAAAATCTTCCAGCTCTTGTGATTGGGGGGGGGTATTTCATTCTATTAATATGCCTTTTCTTCACCAGCAATACCGTTAAGTATTGTCTGAAAAATAATTTTTAAATCTAATAGAAAAGACCAATTCTCTACATAGAAAATATCAAATTTAATTCTATTTTGAATATCACTATCCTGCTCTATTTCTCCTCGATACCCTCTTACCTGTGCCAGTCCTGTAATCCCAGGCTTTACAAAATGGCGCAACATGTATTTATCCACTTTATTTGCATATTCATCTGTATGCTTTAACATATGGGGTCTTGGCCCTACAACAGACATATTTCCAAAAAACACATTATAAAACTGAGGTAACTCATCAATACTGGTTCTTCTAATAAACTTGCCAATCTTGGTAACTCGCATATCATTTTTACCTGCTTGTTTGTGATCCGCATCTTCGTTAACTGCCATGGATCTGAACTTAAAACATTGGAATTCTCTATTATCAAAACCTGTTCTTTTCTGGATAAAAAATATAGGCCCTTTAGACTCCAATCTAATGATTAAAGCCAATATTGGCGCAAACCAGATTAATATGCCAAATATTACAAAAACAGAAAATATAACGTCAAAGGCTCTCTTTGTAAACGCATTGATAGGGCTGTGCAAAGGTATATCTCTTAAAGAGAGTATCGGCAAATAGTCGTAATACTCAAACTTTAATTTTTTAGAAAAAATATTTTTATTATCAGGAAGAAATTTTAGTGTTTTAAGATTATTATCTGCAAAGTTGATAAAAGCACTTATTTGAGTGTTCGTAAGTTCAGATACCGAACAATAGATTTCGTCTACATTATTCTTTACTATAAAGCGAAAACAATCCATTATATTGAATTCGTCTTTTTTAGGAGAAAACTGTTTTTTAAAATCATATCCGTATTCCGTTCTTTCAGTGAAGACATTGATAAGCTGTTGTGTTTTTTTATTATCGCCTATTACTACCACATTTCTAATATTACCTTTAATCTTCTCCCTATACTTCATTAAAAGGTAATAGAAGACAAATTTTAAAATAAACACAGCTATAAAAACAAAAGCAACATATTTGGCAAGAGCCAGTCTGCTCATGTTGGGTTGTTTAAAAAACCCAATAAATGCATATACAATTAAACCATAGAAAAAAAATTGTCTAAAAAGCAGTTTTAAAATATGGGTGACCTTAGTATACCTATAGATAATATAAAACTCTACCGAAAATGCGATTACTATCCATGCAATGGAAATATAGGTGTGAAATAAATAAGGAGTTAAAAAATTAATAGGCAAATAATAAGCTAAAAAGTTTATAATAACAAGATCCAACCCATAAGAAAATGGAGTTATAAATCCAGAATATCTACCTTGTTTAAAAAACATCTATTAAAAATACTCTTTAACTCACAAAAGAAACTTTTTTTGCATAAATAGTTAGCTAAAATACATTTGTTCAAGAGTTTTTTTAAGTGAAAACTCATTAGTTATTTTGCCAGCTAGCTTAATTAATTTTTTAGACGAGCCTTTGAGTTCTTTTATTTCATGTTTCCGTATAAATTTTTCGTTTATATTTATTCTTATAGAATGTGAGGATATATCCGTCATTATTTCTAATATATCTTTTATGCTATATGTACTTCCAGAAGCAATGTTCACCGCGCCTGAATCAAAATTAGATGTCAAAAGTTTTTCATAATTATCTATTAAAAATTCAACATTGTTGTATTCTCTAAATGTATCAATGTTTCCCAGTTCAATAGTGTGTTTTTTTTGCTTAAAGTGACTTACTATTTTAGGTATTAAAAAATGTTCTTCTTGTCCTATTCCAGTATAGTTAAATGGTCTTGTTATTATAATATTTAACTTACTAAAAAAATTAGCTGCCATATTTTCCATAGCCAACTTACTATTACCATAATGATTTGCCGGTTTGGGGCACATTTCTTCAGAAAGAATTGAGCCTATATTTCCATAAATTGCCGCACTACTCGCAAGTAATATCTTATCAGCCTTTATCTGCAAATCAATGACTGATTCTAATAAGTTTAGTGTCCCAATTACATTTGTTTCATAGATTTTTGAAACATCCTTAGAAGCAACAAAGGAAATGGCTGCTAAATGAATAATATAATTTGGTTGAACCTTTCCTAAAAGGTTTCTGATTTCGACAGAATTTAATATGTCACATTTAAAATGATTTTCATTTTTTGGTGTAGAAAATGAAGTGCCATAAACAGTATATCCTTTGTTCTTTAAAAAGGCCTCTAGATGCTTTCCTGTAAATCCGTTAATTCCTGTTATTAAAACAGTTTTGTTAGTAGGACTTTCCATTCTTATTTCTTTCAATATCAGAAATCACCATCATTTCACATAATTCTTCTAAAGTGGTTTTTGCTTTCCAACCTAAAATGTCATTTGCTTTCTTGGGGTCTCCAATCAACAAATCTACCTCTGCTGGTCTATAAAACTTTGGATTTACTTTTATAAGTGTTTTTCCATTTTTTACATTCTTCCCTACTTCTTTTTCTTCTTCTCCACTCCATTCAATGTCTATTTCAACAGCTTTAAAAGCCATATCCACAAAATCTCTTACAGTTTCAGTTCTACCCGTAGCTAAAACAAATACATCTGGTTTATCAGCTTGTAAAATCCTGTACATTCCTTCTACATAATCTTTTGCAAAACCCCAATCTCTCTTAGCATTCATGTTTCCTAGTTCTAAAACATCTTGCATTCCTAAGGATATCTTAGCTACTGAATCCGTTATTTTTCTGGTGACAAACTCTTTTCCCCTAAGTGGCGATTCATGGTTAAATAAAATTCCGCTCGAAGCAAAAATATCGTAGGATTCTTGATAGTTTAAAGTAGCCCAATGCGCGAATACCTTTGCAACACCGTATGGACTTCTTGGATGAAAAGGTGTTTCTTCAGATTGAGGAATTGCTTTGACTTTGCCAAACATCTCTGAGGTCGAAGCTTGGTAAAATTTTATTTTTGGATTAATAGTTCTAATAGCCTCAAGTAAATTTAAAGCCCCTATTCCAGTAATGTTAGCAGTTGCAATTGGCTGGGAAAACGAGACGCCTACAAAACTCTGAGCTGCTAAGTTATAGATTTCGTCAGGTCTTATATCATTAATTATTCTAAAAGCACTCGAGAGGTCTACTAAATCATACTCAAGCAAATGTAAATTTTCGTGTTTTTCTATTTGTAACTCCTCTATTCTCCAGAAATTTGTGGAACTTGTCCTGCGATAGGTTCCATATACCGCATAACCTTTGCCTAACAAAAGTTCGGCTAAATATGCGGCATCTTGTCCTGTTATACCTGTAATAATTGCTTTTTTCATTTTACTCTTTTATTGTTTTTCCAATTTTCGTAAAGTTCTTCTATCTTTTGCTTGAATTCCTTTTCGAACCTCTCTATACTGAACTTCTGCGCGTTTTGCCTTATTAAATTCTTATCAAAAACTTGGATATTCTTTTCGAAAAAATCTACTGCAGCCAAAAGAGATTCCGAATTTTGATTTTTAAAAAATACTCCCGTAATATTTTCGGTTGATATATCACTATTAGGAAATACCCCATTTACTGTTTCCAATATTCCACCTTTCCCAAATGCTATTACAGGAACTCCCGCTGCCTGTGCCTCTATTGGCGCAATACCAAAATCTTCTTCTGCAGCAAATATAAATGCTTTAGCCTTTTTAATTAGGCTTAACATCTTATTCTTTTCAAGAAAACCTAAAAGCTCAATATTTGAAGTTGCTAGCTTTTTAATTTTATCGTAATCTGGACCCTCACCTATAACTATTAGTCTTTTTTCTGTTCTAGAAAAAGCTTCTACAATTAGGTCTATTTTTTTATAAGGTACCATTCTGGAGCAAGTAATATAATAATCTTCAGTTACATCAGATATTGTAAAAGATTTGGTGTCTACAGGAGGGTAAATTACAATTGCTTCCTTATTATATATTTTCTTAATTCGTTTAGCCACATAATTAGAGATTGCAATATAGTAATCAGGCCTATTTGCAGTAGCATAATCCCATAATCTAAGTTTATGTAAAAAATATTTAGCCAAAAATCCTTTGATTCCAGTTTGGAGACCAGATTCACGTAAATACTGATGATATAAATCCCACGCATATCTTACGGGAGAATAAACATAAGAAATATGCAATTGATCATGCCTAGTCAATACCCCTTTGGCTACCGATGATGATGATGATATTATTAAATCATACTTGGTGAGGTCAAATTGCTCAACAGCTATTGGAAATAATGGTAGATAGCTTCGATATTTACTCTTGCCAAAAGGTAATTTTTGAATAAATGAATTTGTTGTTGATTTACCTTTTAGAATTATCTTCCTATTTTCATCTGATAAATCATCCACCAATGAAAAGTGATTAAAATCATCCCAAATATTCGTGAAGCTTTCTACACATCTTTCTGCGCCCCCATATACGGTATACCAATCATGCACTAAGGCCTTTTTCATTCTTGCTAAAAATTAAAATTGAATTGAATAAACTGTAAAAAATAATTCCGTCATGCCTGCTGATTAAGTTTTCTGTCATAAAACAAGCCATTGTTAAAATAGTAAAAGAAAAAAGCAAATAATCAGATTTCCAATATGAAATATATAAGACAACAAAAAGACTAATTAAAAATACAGCCAAAGCAAATACTCCTCCAACTAACACGACATGAAGATATTGATTATGGCTATTATAAAGGAATTTTTGATATACATTGCTAGGGATTCTTTCTTGATAACACTGATTCAGATTTAACTGTACATCACCAACTCCATAGCCTACTAATGGGGATTTCTTTATAAGCTGCCAGCTACAAAGAAAAATACCCTTTCTAATATCCTCTGATGAAATGTCTTCAAAATTCAGACTATAATCGCCACTGGGCAAAGAGTGTTCTACATTAAATACATTTTCGACCCTTTGCATAAAATTAGATTCTGACAAATTTAGAAAAAGAATGAAGCCACTTAGTAAAAAGAAAACCAGAATAAATCTTAAACTAGACTTGACCCTAAAAAAAAGATAAATACAGCATAGTATTATAGTCATACTAAGAGGCATTCTAGCACCAATGGTTATTTGCCAATAAAGAAAGTAGATAATCAAGACCATTCCAGCCATAATTAATTTTAACTTTTGACCGACAGCCCAGTTAACTATTAATGAAAATAAAATAAGCACCCCAAAACCGACCCAAAGAGACATATACGTTCCATGTACATTTGAAACCATTTCAAGATATTGTCTTATTTCCCAATGAGAACTATCTGAAAAATACAATTTGTTTAATGAAAAGATATTCAAATATATTAGGCCTGAGCTTATTGCAAATATGTATATATATTTAATGTGGCCTATTTCATTCTCGCTCAGACAATCTTTTCTTAAAAATCCAAAAACGAGAGGAAACAATGCTATTGGGATTACTCTTATCGTTTGATTTATTCCCTTTTCCCAATTAGAAGAGTAGCAGATAGTTACAGCATAAATTAAAAAAATAGAAGAAAGTAAAACAATTAAAAAAAAATCTTTTAAACCAAAAACATCAGTGTTATACCTTTTTTTTTTTAAATATAGCAGAAAAGATAAAATAGTGAAACATATTAACAATATACTCTCTAAACCCCTTGGTAATAGAGGAAATAGAGCAAGCGAATAGAGTAAAAAAGACCATAACCTATTAAGACTAAAGTTAAGCTGCACCATAGGTACTTTCGTTTATAAGGTCATCAATAATTTCAATATGTCTTTTGCCTGCAGTCTCCCAAGAAAAACGTTTAGCCTGTAGCTTTCCTTTTCTTACATACATTTTTCCTAATTCTTGATTTAATACAAATTCTTGAATTTTTACAGAAAGCTCATTGAAATTAGTAGGGTCAAAATACATAGCTGCTTCTCCACCAACTTCTGAGAGACTTGTTGCATTGGAAGTTAAAACTGGCACTCCGCTTGCCATAGCCTCCAATACAGGCAGCCCAAATCCCTCATAAAGGGATGGGAATACAAACAAACTAGCTTTTTGGTATATCAATGGAACTTCATAATCTTCAACATATCCCGTAAAAAAAATATATTTCATAAGACTATGTTCTTCAATAAACTTAAAAATCTCTAAATCTGGAGTTATAAAGCCTTCCTTTTTTCCTAAAATAACTAATTTATAGGTCTGTTTTATATTCTCTGGCAAAATTTTGTATGCCCTCAATAAAGTAAGAAGGTTTTTGTGTGGTTTTATATTTCCGACATAGAGAATATATTTTTCTGGAACTTCATATTCTAGGTTTTGATAAACATTGGCAAATTTTGCAAAATCAACTCCACAGTAAACAATTTTTATCTTTTTTGTTTTGGCATTAGTATACTTTAATAATTCTGCTTTTGAGAATTTGGAAATAGTGATTATTTTCTCACTTTTTCTTACGGCCAAAGCATATAGTAGTTTTGCATAAATCCATTTTGCAAAGGAACTACTTTCTTTATTGGCTAAATGGTTTACGTCATATATAGTTGTCAGCATTTTTCTTGCCCTTGTAGGTAAAAAAGGAGCATTAAAATGTGGACACCAGAAAAGATCTGTTTTCGGAATTATAAACGGGTATAGTAACTGTTCTTTTAGTGAATATATTTTTAAGTTGAATTCTATTATTTTCAATCCTTTTGTCCACTCAAAGCTAGCCAGTTCTTTTAAATCTCCTAAAAGGGTTAGATTAAAATTTTCGGAAATTATTGGCAAAATATTTTTCAAATATGTGCCAATGCCCGAGCTGTTAATCATTCTGGCGTCAACTACTAAATCTTCTTTTCGAATCTGCTTTTTCATTTAATGAAATTATTATGCCAAGTAAAAACCATGGGTATAAAAAATAAATCTGAACTCCTGTTAGGAAAAAACAAGGGAATACAAATAAAAATATCTCCATACCATTCCTTAAAACCATCGTCTTCTTTATCAAATAAATTAAAATAAGAATAAATGAGAATAAAATAAATATACCACCATCTACCATTAGTTGAAAAATACCGCCAAGGCCATGTGCATCTGTCTTACCTGGCGGTGATTCTGGAATAAAACTTCTATACTTTTTCAAATTCCGCTGTAAAGGATAATTTCCTAATCCAATTCCAAAAATTGGATTTTCCAATACCATTTTAGGAGCTATATGAGAACCTGCTATTCTACCCATAATTAAACTAGTATCATTTGGTCTTTCAGAAACATACTTCTCCATATTCTGAATGTGCTCTATGTATACATTTGCTAGTTTTGCAAAAGCGAATATGGCAATGACGCCTCCTATCAATAAAACAATGAAGCTAAGACTTTTGATTTTTCTATAAACCGTTTTATAATAATAAATAACCCCCCATATTACTAAGAGTAACATGCCTGCTTTGGATTTTGCAAAAAAAATAATATTAAAAATTATAAAGAGTCTTATTATTATGTTTAATCTTGATTTATACCAAAAGGAAAGTACAAAAACAAATGAAAGCATTAAACCATAAGGTCCACCTTCTACAAACCCTCCCTTTAATCTATAGTCATTACTAAAAGTAATATAGACTAAGTCTGAATTTGAGATTATACCATTAATAACAAGCACATATATTAGTGAATTAATAATGATTAAAATGAATGATATAAAAACAATTCTCTCCACAAATTGAATTAATTTTTCATGAGATTTATTTTTAAAATAAAAAATTATCAAAGCAACTAGATTGATACATGCAATCAATTCGAAAAATCTACCTATTGTAATTAAATAGGGTTTTTTTAATATAGACAAACCTTTTAGTGGTGGGAACTCTCTGTATATATTAAAAAACAATGAAACTCCTAACCAAAGAGAAAATAAAAAATAAAAATAAAGACACCATTTGTTAATTTTTCTGGAATATAAGAATGGGGGTAGAAACAATAGAATAATTTCAGATAATTTAACCACCCCAATTTTGAATTCAGTGAAGTGTATGCTAAGAATAACCAGAATAATCAGTAAAACTTCTTTAATGGATAATTGCTGGCTAAATTTCATTAGGGATTTTGATTACTGGTGAAGTTTCAAATTCAAAACTTTTTAAAGTTTGGTTCCTTTGGTTCTTAAACCTGTCATTTTCTGTGTCGATATAGACTAGTTCTTCTAAAATTTGATTCCAAGTTAGACAAATAGGCCCAATTTGCAAATCTTCGTACTCATAATAAAATTTAGCGGTGTTTCTGTATTCTTCTAAATCATAACTCATAAACAAAATTGGTCTATCAACCAAAATAAAGTCAAAAAAAACACTTGAGTAATCAGTTATTAAAACATCTGTAAATTTTAACATTGGATAAGGGTCTGCGTACTCATATATAAAAATATTATTGAATTCCTTGGCTATTTCATTAACTTCTTCTAGGTCTAAAAAATGTGCTTTTATAATAAATAGCCAATTTCTATGACGACAAAATTCATTTAGCTCTTTTAAATTTAAGCTTGAATCTTTAATTACATCTATAATTGTTTTTCCAAATTGTCTTCTTTGGGTAGGCAACCACGATATTATTTTATCATATTTGTGATTGATTGACTCTAACATGATTTTTTCAGGAAAGAAGTTTTCGGGTAATATAAAATCTTCTTCCAAACACAATGTTCTAGGCTGCCTTGCAATAAATATATTATCTTGAATCTTATTGTTTCTAAAAGAAAAAGAAAATGCTTCATAAGAATTTTCCTTGGCTGTCTGACAAGGTGCCAAGAGATAATCACAGGTCATGTAATAGGCGTACGGTAAGTATTCTGCTATGAATTTCCTGAATTTTCCTTTAAAATTATCATCATACCAGTCTCCGCCGTAGCCCACTTTTCTCAGGGCCATGGCATGCCATAGTTGTACAATTTTAGCCCCTCCGACCAAACTACCGTTTATGTCGGTGAGTTGATGCGAAATAATTGCATTGCCTGCCCTTAAACACATGTAAATGCCCTTTGAAGAGTATAGGTATTCCGCAGGTAGATCTAAACTATTTAACATGCTCACAACATCTTTGTTCTTCGAAATCCAAACTAAATTTCGATTTTTGGACAAAGAGGAGGAGGTATAGTGTTGAATATAATAGTATTTAGGGTTATCAGCAAAATGCAACCCAAGATTAGATCCTATTACGGTAAGGTCTTTTTTCTTAGGGAATATTTTTGAAATTAAATAAATAGGCCCACCTATCACTATGGTAATAAAATATCTGATACCCTTTACTAGCATAGTCTAATTGTTTTACTTCAAACTGTTTATTTTAATTAATTTTTTAACTCCATGCATTCTAACTGAAAAAACAATTACCTGTGTGAGGATTAATAAGAGGGCCATAAGATAAATTGTTAAATATGGATAAATTATCAACAACACTAAAAAATGTATTATACTACCCGCAACTACGCTATAATTAGCATGTTTTTCATAGCCAAAGGCACCAAGCAAAGGATAGCCTATAAAAATAGTAGGAACAATAACAAACGCAAGCAAACAAAAATATTTCAATAATTCAGCACTTTCACTATACCCATCACCAAATATAATGTTGACGATTTCCCCAGAAAAAAAATAGGTGAACGTTAAGACGGTTAAGTTTACCAAAATAACGCCAACGAATATTTTTTTAAAAAGTTCCATGTCGCGTTTCTTAACCATAAACGGATAAATAGCATCGGATAAAGGAGTGTAGACAACTATCATTGCCGTATATAATTTCTCAGCAACCCCAAAAATGCCGGCATAATATTCACCTAAAAATATACCGACTATAAAATTATTTCCAGAGGTGTACGCTGCAATTGAAGCCCTAGATAAAAAATACTGGGTACTGTTGTTCAATTGCTCCTTGATTTGAAACCATTTAGGTATTGAAAAATAAACCCCAAACTCTTTCTTTGCCAAATAAATTGATACAAAACCAGCTAGCGTAAACCCTATTGAATATAACAAAGGGACAAATATATAGTCCTCAGAGCTATTGATTACTACAAAAATTAATATCGTAAACGTTAGCTTCGAAACTAGGTTAACAATAGTAATATATTTCATCCTTTCCATTCCTTGAAACAGCCATATAGGAGTAAAGGTCTGACCGATTACCATGCCGAAGCCTAAAAAATATGCCTCTCTATGCTCGCTTATAATAGGCACTGTAAAACCTAATATTGCCAATAATAAAAATGTAATCAGTAGAAGTACGATTTTTATGCTTATAATACTGCTGAAAATTTCATTTACTTTTCTGATGTCAAGTCTATGATTAGATACTTCTTTAGTTGCAGATAGATTGAAGCCATAATCATTTAGAACGAATAGGAGCTGCATTACTGAATACACCATAAAAACTACTCCATAATTTGAAACTCCTAATACTCGTGCTAAATATGGTAGTGTAATAAATGGTAAGATTATATTAGCAATCTGTATTGTTGATAATGCTAGAAAATTCTTTACTAAAACATTCTTTAGAATTGATTTTTTCATGAAATTCTTATTCCAGCGTTAGAATATTACGGAGCGACCCTTTTCTAAATAGAAACAAAGAGCAGTTGCGTATGATTTTAAAGATATTTTATCAATAATTAATTAGTCTTCTAGCTGCCAAATAATTCTTTTGCCCTTAAATAATCCTCCTCAAAGTCCACCTCAACAAACTTATATTTAAGAATATCTAAAACCTTTATGAATATGGAATCATTATCAATCGCACTTTGTACCACTGATTCCATATAATAGTTTAAATTTCCAGTCTTAAAAAGCTCTTCTGCCCTGTTTTTAAAGTAAGGTATTGTTTCTTTACTGAATTTTGCTATTCCCAAAAATTCTCCCTGTGCTTTTTCTGGAGCAACTTCTTTAGTAATGTCCAAAAGGTTATTGTTATTGTCCAATACCACCTTCATTTCTTCATCTCCACATTCCTTGTTTTCATAGGGAAGTACCATGTCTCCATTACTTTCCGTAAGCATTTGCCATATTTCATAGTCGGCAAGTGTATCCGCATGAAGAAAAAGAAAGTCTTCTTTGATGTGGCCTAGCGCCATATAAAGGGACCCTAGCACATTACAATAATTCCAAAAAGGATTGTATATAATTTCTACTTTAGCATTATTTTCAATGTGTTTTTCTATCAATTGACTGTTGAATCCTGTGACTACTAAAATTTTTTGAATCCCGATTTTTTCTAAAACCCTGAGATTATAATCTAAAAGCGTGTTTCCATTGTAATCCAAGGGTAATAAACTTTTTGGTAAATCAGTTGTATATTCCCCTAATCTACTTCCCTTGCCTGCGGCCATTATTACTGCAACCATTATAGTGCTAATTTTAAAACATTATTGATACTTGATCTGTCCTTGTAAGAAGGGTCAACCTGCATATTTCCCGAAACCTTGTTGGCTATTTCGTTAATATTATGCTCATGTAGCCCTAGTTTGGTGATTCCAAAATTAATATTGAGTTCGTTCTTTAATTTATCTACTTTTTCAATAAACTGGTCTACTGTCAGATTAAGGTCTGAAGCCAATAGATTAAATGCTTCGATATTCTCTTGCTGCAAATGTTTTAACCAACCTTTATAAATGGCAATAAGTCCTTGAGCATGGCTTGTCTCCGTCATTGGTCCAATTACATATTGTATTCTATGTGGTAGACAAGTAGAGCTAAATGCAAGATTAATGCCCATAAGGGTGGATACTATTGCTACCTTTTCCATGTCCTCTATTGAATCATTTTTACATGCCGGAACTAAGTGTTGAAATATTGTTTTGATACAGTTTATTGATTGAATCCTTACTAATGCAGTGCTTTTTTTAGAAATATATGTTTCTATCGCATGCGTTAAACAGTCAAAACCCACTTCTGCTTTAAGAGCAGTAGGGCAGCCATTATGTAAATTGGCATCAATAAGCACATAATCTGGTTGTACAATTTCACCTCTAATTCCACCTTTTTTTCCATTTACCTTGTCATAAAGAATAGCACCAAAAGATAATTCAGCTCCTGTGCCAGCTGTTGTTGGTATTGCCAAAAGCTTAATTTTTTCTGTCGGTATTGGGCTTCTGCCATAAAAAACATCCTTATAAGAAGTGTTGCCAAATGCTACTGACAATGCTTTTGCTGCGTCGATCGTAGAGCCTCCGCCAATTGCAATAATACTATCGAGTTCTACTCCCTTTAATTTGTCCAAAACCAAATCAAGGTCTTCAAATGGGGCATCTGGCCTTACATGATTAAAAATGTGTAATTGGGAATCATTTTTCAAACCATCAAATATTTCGTGCAATCCATGATTTTCACTGACAGTTTTAGAAGAAATTACCAAAATTTCTTTTCCAAGCGGGAATTTTTTTATGGAGCTTTCACTAACTTTTTCAATTATAATGTCAGGTTTTATGGAATACATCTTTATAAATTACTAATAGTTTCAGAAGAGAACGATTGCACCTTATCCCTTATTTTCAGATGCTCGTTGTACATAGTCAAAAGTTTTTCGTTTAACCCTTTGTAGAATTCAAAAAACTCCTTATAAATTTTATGGTTCGCGTCAGAAGGGTTAATGATTTTTCTAACTCTAATAATAGATGAGGCTGCTGCTTCTACAGAACTAAACTTATTAAGGCTAACCAACAATAAAATAAATGCTCCGACAGAAGTGCTTTCAAAATTTTCGATGACTTTTATTCTTTTATTAGTTACGTCTGCTTTAATTTGATTTATAAGGTCAAATCTGGCCAATCCTCCACTGACGGACATAGAGTCAACTTCCACACCATTATCTATTATCAGTTGTAATAAATCGTTCGACACGTATGCCGTAGATTCAAAAACTGCTCTTGAAAATTCCATTATAGAACTTGCTCTGTCTATTCCAAAAAATGTTCCCCTAGCATTTGAACTTTTAAAAGGTGCTCTTTCCCCAAGCATGTAAGGAAGAAAAACAATACCATGTGCCCCCATTGAAACTTGATGGGCATTATTCTCCATAATATAATAGACGTTCTTGTCGTTTTCGTCGTAAAATGCTTGTTTGAGCCATTCTATTATTCCTCCACCTAAGTTATTCGAGGCCCCTATTAAGTAATTATCATAATTACCTAATTTTTGTGAAAGAATTGGCCCAGACTTAGTCGTTAAACCTGTCTTGGACAATACCCTTACTGACGTCACCGTACCTGAAACATCACAAGCCGTCTTGGGGTCCCCATCAAAAGAACCAATTACCGCGCAAATGGCATCATAAGTGGTTAGAATATACTTGCATTTGCTATTAAAACCATACTTTCTTAATATGTTATTAGATAAGCTGAAAGAAAAGCCGACTTCCTTCACTAGAGGCAAGGATGCTTTATCCAAATCTACTTCCGAAAGAACTTCTTGCAAGTATGCCCCGTCATAATAAAGCCCTTTACTGGCATTCAGAGAATCTGTAAATACCTCGCTTGTAAAATAATAATTAAGAAATTCCCCGGCACCCATCCAGTATTTTACTTTTTCAAAAACTTCTGGTTTGTTATTTTTGAACCATAAAGCTTTGGGTATTATAGAAGAAGCAGGGCATTTAAGGTCATTTATTGTTGTTTTTTGTCTTAATACCTTTTCAACATATTCAGCTTCAGAAGAAGCTCGTTTATCCGAAACCATCATTACCTTAGTGACAGCATCTCCTTCAGCATTCATTCCGTAAACACAAGAGGAGCTTGTAGTGGATGTGATATATTGAATTTTGTCTTTTAGATAATCTATGGAGGATATTTCTTGTAAAATATCCTCTAATTTAGAATTCCACTCGGGGACGTCTTGCTCTACCCTATTCTGAAAAAGCTTAGAGAAAACTGGTTTAGAGGTTACATAGACTTGCATCCCTTCTTCATTGAAAACAATTCCTCGAATGGACTTAAGTCCTAAGTTAACTATTAAGTACATATTTTTTAGAGCGTATATTTATGCAAGTAATTTTCAAATAATTTTGATAGGCCTACCATCATGTTATCGTGATAAGAGATTTCATTATATAGTTTGTTGTTATTATTGGCAAATTTCTTGACAAGGTCCATTGTTTCCTTTTTTAATTGTGTTGAGATATTAATTTTAACTACGCCTAATGATATGGCCTCCCTAATAACATTTTCTGGAAGTCCCGTGCCTCCGTGTAAAACGAATAATTGATTTGCCTCAAGTTGATTGCTAGCGTCTTTCAAAATAGAAATATCAATTCCGTCAAGATTTTCATAAAAGCCATGGGCATTCCCTATGCCTAGAGCCATTAAATCTATTTTGGTTTCTTTTACATACCTTATAATTTCCATTATTTCGGCATATGAAGAACCTTCTTCGCCAAAACCATCTTCAACTCCTGAAACTTTACCTAGCTCGCCTTCTACCAAGCAACCTGCTTTTTCCGCATATTCCATTATAATTAAAGTGTTTTTAATGTTTTCATCAATGGCAAAAGCAGAACCGTCATACATAACAGAATCAAATCCTGAATCAATACAAAACTTAATAAAATCTAAATCAATACAATGATCTAAATGAAAATAAGTATAATCTGTTTTGTATTTTCTGATGATATATTCTACCGAGTACTTATCATTTAAAAATCTCAAAAATCTTTCTGAAAATTGAATGATTACTGGAACTTTAAGTTTACTGGCCGTAAATACACATGCTTCTAACTGATAAAAGTTTTGTAAATTGAATGCAAAAGTAGATTTTCCTTTTTTCTTTAACTCGACTAGAGCTTTACTTAGTTTTTTTTTCAACTTTTATGTTTTTTGTAGAATTTGAAACTCTCTTTTTAGCTTAATCAACAAAGTTTATATTGAAAGGTATTAGATTAGAGTGCTGGTTTTCATGGTGGTAATGAGGTTATATGAACGTTTAAAAGTCATACAAACTATAGCCCTTATGTAATCAAATTATGTTCTATTTCTATAATTTATTTCATTCTATAATATATCCCTTACTTTATTGTTAAGATATTTAATCATTGAAAATATGAAGAAAACACCCAATAAAATAAGTGGACTAAAAACAGTTATTTCTTCATAAATTATTTTTTGAACTTCTTGGGACTTGCCAAAATTAATAACTTTGATAGCTTCAGTGCGTTCTGTCAGTTCCAATTTCTTTGATTCAATGTCTTTTATTAAGCTATTTTTAAGATTAAATAGTCCTGTAATATCCATACGTTCTTCATTGTCCAATACTATCCTATCTGTGCCGGATATATTATCACTTTGGGTCATTTTTTTTGCGTAATTGGATATTAACTCATCAACTTGTTTCAACAATGATTTATTCTCCTCAATTCTACTCTCCGCATTTTCTCTATAAATTTCTACTATGTCGTCAAAATATTCATTGGAATTAATGTATGTCATTACTTTCCCGGCAAAAGCTTTTCCTTTTTCCGCGTCTTTGTAAAAGAAGGTAATCCGGTGGTTAAAAGAACTTTTATTTTGTAATTCTGCCCGAACAATATCGGCTACGGCTTCAGTATTTTCAAAACTTTGCAAAAGCTCTAAAAACTTCATTTCGCTCTCAGAACTCTTTTTTCCATCATCTATTGGAGCAATACTTATTTCGAAACCTTTTAAATCTTCTATTTCTACTCCAATTTCTTGGAAAAAACTAAAGTTTTCAGCTTCTATATTTGCCTGAATCTCATCAACAACATCATACAAATAGTTTTTACTTTCCATTTGAGGCTTTACAATAACCTCTGTCTTCAATTTTTTGGTTATAATCTGATTTAGCCCATACCCAATGGCAGCACCTAAAACAATAAGACCCAAAAGGATTAATGCGTTTTTTTTAAGGTATAGAAACAACCTTAAAAAAGCTCTAAAAAGCTTATTGAAACCTTTCCCTATTAATTGAAACAGCTGCCCCAAATCAATTTCATCAGAATTATTTGCTTGGTTATTTGCCATGATTGGTTAAGAAATTAGTGTTCTAAAAATTTAGCTATAACAAATATAGTAGGTTTTTACCTCAAGATAATGTCTTGGTTAATTATAAAAAGACTCCTCTTTTAACAAATTTGAAAATTTACTTCTTAATAGCTAAATTGATTAAGCATTTCTTTAAGCTCTCTTTCCAATGAGGAATAGCAATTCCTAAAATATCTTTAATCTTGGTTTTATCTATAACGCTATATAAAGGGCGGTTAGCTGAGGTCATAAAGTCTTTAGCTTTAACAGGTAGAATCTTAGTCTTAATATTGCTATAATCAAAAATAGTAATCGCAAAATCAAACCAACTTGTAATACCTTCATTACTATAATGGTATAACCCAAAGGCTGTCTTTTTTTTCTCTATGATAACTATGACAGCTCTTGCTAGGTCTCTGGCATACGTAGGAGTGCCCATTTGGTCTGAAACAACCCGTACTTCATTTTTCTCACTAGCAAGTCGAAGCATTGTTTTAAAAAAATTATTCCCATATTCTGAATAGAGCCATGAGGTTCTTATTATAAAATAGTCTTCTAATACCTCAGCAACTACCTTTTCGCCTTTGAGTTTTGTTTCACCATAAACATTTAAAGGTTTGGTCTCATCCGCTTCAGTATAAGGCTTTGTTTGTTTTCCATCAAACACAAAGTCCGTTGAAATATGAATTAGAATAGCTTTATGCTTCTTACATACATTTGCAAGATTTTCCACTCCATGAATATTGAGCGCCTCAGCAGCATCTTTATCTGTTTCTGCTTTATCTACCGCTGTATATGCAGCACAATTAATACAATACGAAATAGAGTTGTTTTCGAAAAAAGCTTTTACATCCTCCTCTTTTGTAATATCTAATTTATTCTTATCTGTAAAAATGAAATTCAACTCTTTTGAACTTTGCACAACATCTTTAATACACCTCCCCAATTGCCCATTGCCACCGGTTACAAGTACGCTTTTCATAATCTAGCTTCGCTTAGAATAGGTAAGTTCAAATCTCTCTCTGAGGCTTTAATTTTATCCGGTTCAATTCTCCAATCAATATTCAAGGTAGGGTCGTTGTATATTATCCCTCCTTCACTACTCTTATTATAGTAATTATCACATTTGTAAAAGAACTCTGCTGAGTCTGATAACGTTACAAATCCGTGACCAAAACCTCTAGGAATAAATACTTGTTTCTTATTACTATCACTTAATTCTATTGCAATGTGTTGGCCAAAAGTAATAGAGTCTTTTCGCAAATCAACTACTACATCTAATACTTCTCCCTGCAAAACACGTACTAATTTTGCCTGTGCATGTTCGCCTATTTGATAATGGATAGCTCTAATGACTCCTTTTGTTGAAAAGGATTGATTGTCTTGTACAAAATTGATCTCAGCACCGATTCCTTCATCAAAAACCTGTTTGTTGTAAGATTCAAAAAAAGAGCCTCTTTTATCCTTAAAAACATCTGGTTCTAAAACGAAACACCCCTTCAGTTTGGTTTCTGTAAAAGTCATTTGTTCTTATTTAAAATACCTAATAAGCTTGCACCGTAACCACTTTTCGCTAAAGGCTTAGCCAAAGCTCGCAACTGCACTTCATTAATATAGCCCATCTCAAAAGCTGCAGCCTCTATTGCTCCAATTTTTAACCCTTGGCGCTCTTCAATTACCTCTACAAATTGGGAGGCCTGCATTAAAGATTGGAAAGTTCCCGTATCCAACCATGCAGTTCCTGCATCTAAAATGCTGACATTAAGTTTATTCTCTTCTAGATAAGCTTTATTAATATCTGTTATTTCCAACTCTCCTCTTTGGCTAGGTGAAATCTTCTTTGCAATTTCTACTACGTTATTATCATAAAAATAAATTCCTGGTACAACGTAATTGGATTTAGGATGCTCCGGCTTTTCTTCAATACTTATCGCTTTACCATTTTCATCGAATTCAACGACACCATACCTTTCTGGGTCATTAACACGGTACGCATAGATAACACCTCCATCCGGGTTAGTATTAGATTGTAAAAGTTTATTTAACCCAGAGCCATAAAAAATATTATCTCCAAGAATTAAGGCAACTTTGTCATTTCCAATAAATTCTTCGCCAATAATAAATGCTTCTGCCAGTCCATTTGGTTTCTCTTGAGCAGCATATGAAAATGAGCAACCATATTTTTCTCCATCACCGAGCAAGTCTCTAAACAATGGCAAATCTTTTGGTGTAGAAATTATCAAAATTTCATTAATTCCTGAATACATTAAAGTGGATAAAGGATAATAAATCATCGGCTTATTATAAATAGGCATCAATTGCTTACTTATTGATAAGGTAAGTGGATGTAACCGAGTTCCAGAACCGCCAGCTAAAATTATTCCCTTCATTTTTTACTTATTAAAACCTCTTTATTTTACTATTCCTATAAGTACATTTTTGAATAGTATTCTTGATACTCACCTGATGTTACATTCTTTAACCATTCTTTGTTTTCTAAATACCAATCAATTGTTTTTTCAAGGCCTTCCTCAAAAGTGACAGAGGGTTTCCACCCTAGTTCTGTGTTTATCTTACTGGCATCTATTGCATATCTTAAATCATGCCCTGGTCTATCCTTTACAAAACTTATGAGGTTTTGAGATGTCCCAGCAGGATTATTCAATCTACTATCCATCTTGTCACAGAGCAGTTTTACTAAATCTATATTCTTCCATTCGTTAAACCCTCCAATATTATAGGTTTCTTGGTTGGTTCCTTTGTGGAATACTAAATCTATAGCTTCTGCATGGTCTTCTACATATAACCAGTCTCTTGTGTAGTTTCCATCTCCATATACTGGCAAGGGTTTTCTTTCGATTATATTATTGATAAAAAGGGGAATCAATTTTTCCGGGAAATGATTTGGACCATAATTATTAGAGCAATTAGAGATTACATAAGGTAAGTTATATGTTTCTCCATAAGACCTAACAAAATGGTCTGAACTAGCTTTTGATGCTGAGTATGGCGAATTAGGATCGTAAGGTGTTTTCTCAGTAAAAAGACCTTCACTTTCTAAAGACCCATATACCTCATCCGTACTAATATGGTAAAAACGTTTACCTTCAAAATTGCTTTTCCATAAATCTTTTGCTGTATTTAAAAGATTTACGGTGCCAAAAATATTGGTCTTGACAAAAGCTAATGGGTCTTTTATAGAACGATCAACGTGAGACTCTGCAGCTAAATGAATTATTCCGTCAAACCTATATTTCTCAAAGACCTGGTTTACAAAAGATGTATCAACAATATCTCCCTTTATAAAAGTATAGTTATTGGCGCGCTCAATGTCTCTTAAATTTTCTAAGTTGCCCGCGTAAGTGAGCTTATCGAAATTAAAAATATGATACTGAGGGTAATTTTTTACCAGTCTTCTAATAACATGAGACCCTATAAAACCTGCTCCTCCTGTTATAAGTAAATTCATAAAAAAGATTATAGTGTTCTTAGAGTCTGGCCAAAAATCTCATTTTAAATCATAAACATAGACCGTGTTAGTTGCCGAACACTTGCTCTAAAATTTTATCCGTGATTAAGTAAGTTGGTTTTACTCCTGTGGTGCCAAGTCCTCCGGAGGCTAAAGTACTACCTGTCTCCAAAGGATTATCAGATGCATAGTACGCATATCTTACTTTGACCTCTTTACTTATGCTTTTCCGTATTTGGGAAGCCGATTGAATCGCTTTTTGGTAATGCACACCCTCCATTTCCAGTCCGATTACGTTCCAAGTGGAATCGTAAAAAAACTGCAGAATATCCTTATTCTGTAGAGAGGTTCCTAAAACGGTTACCATAGTACCTTCCAATACTTTTAAGCCATGCCCTTTAAAGTCTTCGGCACATAGTGCGTTCTTGAAGGGATAGTTATCTGCTGTGCCCTCAAAAATATGGGCGGAGGGAATCATCAAATCTCCTTTACCTCCTTCTAAAATACCCGCTTTACCCATTATAGAAACCGAATCAACGTTTAAAAATAATTTCTCGCCAGCAACTTCATAAGGCTTAAGCAACTCATCGATAGTTTCGTAAGCCTGCTCTCCAAAGGCGTAATCCATTACAAATATAACAGGTTTTTCTGCCTCAGGTCCGTCCTCAGAAAAATTGTAACAACAGGCTGCCTTTGCCACTTTTGCCATATCAAAAATTTGAACATCAATGTTTGCTCCAGATTTATCGTCAATATAAATCATTCCATTTTTAGTGGCCATTTGCGTCACTTTCTCCCTTAAATCTTTATTTGCAGAAGAACTAAGTGTTTCATAAATGTCGAGGGAATCGGTATTTGGAAACTCTTGTTTCAACGCCTTTTTGGCGAACAACGAATTCATAACACTGTGCATGTTGGCACTGATAATATGAAGCGGCCTATGGAATAATCCGTTTTTCTTAAGCGTTTCTTTTATGGTATCTGCCCATCTTTCACCATGAATATGATGTCCTATTCTTTCGCGAAGAAGCGGCGTAAAGGTAACTGTTCTCTTATCACCTGTCGTTTCTTCTTCTATGGCTAATTTACCCAACCAATACACAATATTCAAAAAGCGATCCGGTCGGCTTTTGGACTTTAGTTTATCATGGATATCAGAAACCTCATCAAAAGACCTTCCTAAAATATTGGCCGTATGGATAAGGGCAACTTCTCTTTCAGCATTCGTTTTTTCCGGTTTGAGAATAAATTCTACCAACTTTTCCCAGTCGCGTACGGTTGCTTTTCCATCCTCTATTAATACTCTGTCACAAATCTTACCAGATTCAACATAAAGAAAAGTCAAATGGGTAAGAATGTCGTAAATATCAGAACGCCCCCTGGTAATTTCTATATTCATTTGCTCATCATCGATACGATAGCAATTTCTTCTTCTTTTTGGAGGAACTATCGGTTTTAGATGCGATTTGGAAAAGCCTTCATCTGAAGTTAGATTGATGAAACGGCACTCTTCAATGCCTATCGGAAGTCGCTCTAAAACGTAAATAAGTCCGTTCAATTCTGCTTTTTCCTCAGCAATAGTGCCATAAATTTCAGGTCGTAACGAAAGTAAAGCATTGCGGAGTGCATTACCCGAAACTCCTGAAGGTTTATAAAAACCTCTATTGAGCAAATGGCGCATGGTAATGTACAAGCGCTCAATAGCGTTTGTGGATTCTTGAGCTCTAGTTGTTTCTTTGATTTTTGTACCCATATCGACTTCTTTACAAAAGTACATGGAAATTCCTTGAAAAGTAAATGGCTGACTTTAGTTTATGTTGTGAAGGGTTGAATTGCATCCGCTACTTTTCTATCGTTAGCCAAGCGTTGTACTTTATTTTGCCCCCCCAATTTGCCTAGTGTTTTCATATAATTTTGAAAACCATCTTTAGAAACTTGTGTTACTTTGAGTTGCTGCAGAATTTTACCGTCGATCAAATCAAAATAATAACTGTTCTGTTTTTGCATTGAAGTATCTAAAATGGAACAGAATTTTTCTAGCTGAGTGGGTGGTTTTTCAAACTCGACAAACCATTCATGATAAGGCAGGCCTTCCTTTGGTGTAGTTTGTGGTGCTACCGTGAATTCATTTACTTCGGCATCAGTTTCTTCAATGGCCAGTCGCATCGCTTCTTCTACTTCTTTAGCAATTACATGTTCGCCAAAGGCTGAAATAAAATGTTTAATCCTGCCAGAGACTACTATTTTATAGGGTTTTAAAGAAATAAACTGAACGGTATCTCCTAGATTATACCCCCATAAACCAGCGTCGGTGCTAATAATCATAGCGTAGTTAACCCCTAGCTCTACATCTTTGATAGTAAGACGTTGAGGATTTTCAGTGTAAAAATCATCTGCCTTTACAAACTCATAAAATATCCCTGAATTGAGTAAAAGCAACATTCCCTTTTCTTTTTGGGAATTTTGATAGGCAAAAAACCCTTCACTTGCGGGGAATAGTTCGATACTATCTACCTTTCGGCCAATCAAATTTTCAAACTTTGAGCGATAGGGTTCATAGTTGACACCACCATAAATGAACAATTGAAAATTTTCAAACAACTCGCCTACCTTTTTACCAGTTTTTAAATTTAACTTTTCAAAATACATCTGAACCCAAGATGGTATACCGGCTATAACGGACATATCTTCCTTTTCGGTTTCCTTGATTATCTCATTGACCTTGGTTTCCCAATCTTCAATACAGTTGGTTTCCCAACTGGGCAGTCGGTTTTTCTGCAGGTAGCTCGGCACATAGTGCGCCGATATGCCCGAAAGCCTCCCTAATTTAATGCCGTTCTTATCTTCCAGAACCGGACTGCCTTGCAGAAAAATCATCTTACCATTAACAAAATCTGCGTTACCCGTTTCATGTATGTAATTTAGAATGGCATTTCTGGAAGCTTCTACCTGATTCTTAATAGATGATTTGGTAATGGGAATATATTTAGCGCCAGAAGTGGTACCGGAAGTTTTTGCGAAATAAATAGGCTTACCCGGCCAAAGCACATCTTCTCTGCCTTCTATAATTTTTTCAACATAAGCCTTAAGCTCCTCGTAATCTCTTATCGGCACCTGCCTTGTAAAATCTTCATAGGTTTGAATAGATTCAAAATTATGGTCTTGGCCAAACTGAGTGGTTATGGCAGCACGTATAAGATGATCAAAAACCTGTTTTTGGGCTTTATGCGGATTTAAAATCCAATCGGTATTTTTTTTTGCTATTCTTTTGGCGAAGAGCTTCGCGGCAAATGCTTTAAGCGACATAGGTATCAATTAAAGTCGATATAATCTTGCGGATTCAAAGGTTTTCCTTTCTTCCAAAGCTCAAAATGTAAGTGAGGCCCCGTAGTTAGTTCGCCCGTATTACCAACACCGGCAATTACCTCTCCTGCTTTTATGATATCACCTTGCGATTTGCTCAGCGAGCCATTATGCTTATACACAGAAATTAAATCTTCTTTATGTTCTACAATAATAACGTAGCCCGTATCTGAAGTCCATTCGGCAAAAATAACGGTGCCGTCCGCTACCGCTTTAACGGGGGTATCCTTTGTGGCTGAAATATCGGTAGCATAATGTTTTTTCTGTAAATCATACCCTTGGGTTACCGAGCCGTTTATAGGTGAGAAAAGAACTTCTCCAGCATTTCCGGTATTTCGTTCAAAAAGGTTGTATTTATCTTCAAGCTCCACTTGTTCCCGCAGGGCCAAGTCTTCTCGAATAGGCTTTAAATCGATTGTAGAGGGGTCGAGCTTAAACTGTTCAAACAAAGAGTCTCTATTGATTTCGTTATTCTCAATATCACCACGTAGCACGAGCCGAACGTTTTCTAAATACTTATTGGTATATTCTAAAACTGCTACCAAAGAATCGGTTTTATAGGTCAGCTCCGTTGCCTGCCTTTTTAGACGTGTAGAAGAATAGCCAGGAATGTACTCTCTTAAAGGCGTAAATGCCACTAAGAGCGTTGTTAGCCCAATCAAAATAATGATAAACAATGTGCCAGTGACGAACACATTTAGCCTGCTTAATTTGAAGGATATTTTCTCTTCAAAAGTACTTTCGTTAAGTATCACCAAGCGGTACTTATGCAGTAGCTTCCGTTTTATTTCTTTGCCTTTTTTTTGCTTTTTGGCCATAATACACAAATATAATCTTAGATTTTAACATGGGCAGTATCCATCTAAAATTGTGAAATCTTTAGCAAATCTCTAAAAATCAATGAATACTGCAATTCTTAACGTAATTTTACGTTATCAAAAATAGGTGCATCTTCTTTTTTTGTACTTTTGAAATCTATTTAAAATTTAAATTCATGATTGCTCAAAATATATTTCTTGGTTTAGTTGGTCCTTGGCAGATAGCCATTATTGTTTTGTGTATTCTTTTACTTTTTGGAGGAAAGAAAATTCCTGAATTAATGCGCGGACTTGGTAGCGGTATCAAAGAATTTAAAGACGCCTCCAAAGAGGACGAAAAACTTGAAGACAAAACGAGCGAAAACTCTTAAACTTCAAGCTTCCCAAGTATACTCTAGATACACTATTTTGTGGGTAACATCGATTGAAAACATCTTTAAATCAAGATTCACCCCGTAAACCTTCGTTTTCACAACAAAAACTAATTCCTTTAAGCATGATAGCGTACTTTCGACGTTATTACTACAAGACTTTTGTGTTAAAATCACAAAAAAATGCAGTAGTCGAACTAAAGTGAATCATGATCAGAATTAATTTCATATTTGTTTTCTTGATAACATTTGCCCTTAATGCGCAAAAATTATCGGAAGACACCCTTGCCAGCATCCAAACAGATACCACAGACCAAATCGTGTCCGAAGGTGAAGATGCTAACCCCAAAACCATTTCTGATACTAAAGAAAAAAACAAGCTTGTTAGAAAAGCCGATGGCCTTTTTGATAAGATGTGGTATGCCGAAGCAGCCAAGTATTATGATCTGGCCATCGAAGAAAGTGAAGGAGAACCATCGCAATACTTACTTTCAAGAGCAGGAGATTCTCACTATTTTAATTCGAACATCAAACAAGCTTACGAGTGGTACAATAAGCTTTACAAGAACTACGAGAATGAAATCTCAGATAATACCCTTTTTAATTATGTACATACTTTAAAAGGCACCGGAAGAAAAAGAAGGGCAAATCGCGTAATGGCCGTGCTCAACAAAAAAAATGAACGAGAATTAAGAGAAGATGCCGCAAGCCTAAAAGAAACACTTGAAGAAGATTCAAGATTCGACCTTAAGAATCTTAACATAAATTCTAAATACTCTGATTTTTCGCCAATGTACTATGGCAAAGACAAATTGCTATACACTTCTGCTAAGGACACCTTGTTTTTAAATACCAGAAAGTACAGATGGGACAATCAGCCTTATTTAGATCTCTATACAGCAAAAGTCGATTCTGCTAAAAACGATGCTTCAGGCACCTATCGCTTTTCAAAAAATGTGAACACCAAATATCACGAGGCATCTGCCTGTTTTTCTCCTGATAAAAAAACCATCTTTTTTACAAGAAATAATTACGGAAAGAAAAAGAAGATTAGAAGGGATAAAAAAGGGGTAAATCACCTAAAGTTATATATGTCAAAAGAGATAGATGGCGAATGGACAGAAGCGGTAGAACTCCCTTTCAATAGCGATAACTATTCTACAGGCCACCCTGCATTGACCGTAGATGGCAAAAAACTCTATTTTGTTTCTGATATGCCCGGAGGCTACGGTGGAACTGACATTTATGTCGTAGATGTATTGGAAAACAACACTTTTTCTGAACCTCGAAACCTAGGATTAGCCGTAAACTCTAACAGAAAAGAAATGTTCCCCTTTATTACGGATGAGGCGCTATATTTTTCTTCGAATCGAACAGAAGGCTTAGGAGGTTTGGATATCTATAAGTCTGATTTTAGTGCGGAAGGTTTTGACAAAGCTGAAAACCTTGGCGCTCCGTTTAACAGTACAAGAGACGATTTTTCGTTGATTATTGATGAGAATACGGAAAAAGGCTATTTTGCCTCAAACCGCCCCGGCGGAAAAGGAAAAGATGATATCTATTCTTTTACCCCCACACGAAAAGAAATGCCTAACTTAAATGAAATCTCTGGATATATTGTTGATAGAATTACCGGAGATTCATTGCCAAATGCCATGGTATCATTATATGACAACGAAAATGTGCGTATTGGTGAGATTAGAACCAATGAAAACGGAAGTTTCCGATTTAACAACCTTAAATCAACAACAGATTATACCCTACAGACCATTTTAGACGGTTATTTTGAACAGACTACACCTATCGTCACAAAAGACAACGAGGTAATAGATTTTGTACAGCCTATGAAGCGCCTTCAAGAAATGATTGTGGTTGAAGAAGGTGTTAAGAAGTTGAAAACTGAAATGATATTCTTTGACTTTGATCGCTTCAATATCAGAACTGATGCATCAAAAGAACTTGACAAGCTGGTTGAGGTCATGACCGAATATCCAAGTATGGTTATAAAAATTGAATCTCATACCGATGCCATTGGTAATGCGGCATACAATAAATACCTCTCTGGCAAGCGTGCAACATCTACCAGAGAATACCTTATCTCACAGGGTATTGATGCCTCAAGAATTGAAAGTGCTATCGGTTATGGTGAAGAAAGGCTACTTAACGACTGTGGCGACGGGGTACGATGCGGTAGAGACAAACACCGACTCAACAGACGATCTGAATTCATTATCGTAAAAATGTAAAAACAATAGAACACCTTTATAAACAAAGCCACCTAAGCAGGTGGCTTTTTCTTTTAAACTATTAGAACAAGTCCTTTTCTAGAAGAAAATCATTTTATCGAAGAAGACCATCGTTGAACGGCATTGCGAAAGAATCCTCTTGACGATGCAAAATACCCATTCATCTATATGTTAAAAAGTGCCTTGTATTTTATCCTAGTTTAAGTTCGTTTTGTCTTTTTAGTTATACTAAAGTTCATGGTTAGTCTAATCTTTGTGTTGTACACGAACATAAAATGACTACTTATGAGAAAATTATTACTTATTAAAGAGATTTACTTAGAAGGATTTAGAAATTTAGGAAGCATTATGGTCAAGCACTATTTCAAATTGTTTTCTTGGTTTTGCTTTGCCATGTTTTTTGTGGTACTATATGCTTTCATATATAGAATACTAACTGGTTTCGCCTTTCAATAGTAAAGACAAGATTTTTTATCATGTTAAGGTAACGTGAGTTAAACGCAATGTTTAGCTACGACTGGTTATTTTCAAATTTGAGGGTTTTTATAATGGCCTCCAGTTCCAATAAATCATCGCGTTTATTGGCAGAAGGCGCGAAAATAAAACCTTCGAGTATCAGTTTTCTTTTATTGGCCTCATCGTTGATGATATAAGTCAGAAAAGGGCCCGCCATTGGGTATCCGCTAATTTCCCAAATACCTCTAACTTCGGCAGCTTTAAAGCCATTCACTTCTGCCGGGAAAACGTATGGGGAAAAGGCCTTTTCCGTTATCATAAATGTGCCATCATATGGGCCAGGCACATATTTCTTGCCTATAGAATCACGCATTTGTACGATATCTTGAACAAATGTAGAGTCGTTGCTAAAAGCATTCCAAGGCATGGCGTATGCAATAATATTCATATTGCCTTTTAAGATCTGTCTATCGATCCAAACGAAGTTTTCTTCATGCTTTCCTACGCGATATACCGAAGGTATGTCCAATTGAATACCAAGTTCATCTTTTAGGTCGGTTTCGTTGTTCAAAGACTTTTTAAAACGCCTTTGTGCCTCGCTTATCTCATTGTTTTTAAAAGCCGCTACCGCCTTTTGAGCCACCGCTTCTATGTTTAAAAGCAATTCGTCATTGGTTCTACCCTTGACTACCGCTACTTTTTGCGGTACCGAGTATACATTGGACTTTACATGACCAATCGATAAAGTGTCTTTCTGTACGAACAATACTGATCTTGAATGACTAGTGGCCCCTCTAAAAACCTGAGGAGGTATCTGTGTAAGAGAGAAAATCGCTTCACTTTGCGGAACGGCCAATACGCGATCTGCAAATACTTCACGTACTTTATCGCCAACTTCGCCTTGCCAAAGGTTATTGTCCATTACAACCATTAACGAGTTTACCGCTCCGGTAGAAGGTGGCAGGTATCTTTTATTCTCTGAATTATTTTTGCAAGAAGTGAATGCCAAAAGGGCAAACAATAGCACTGTTCCTAGTTTTTGCATCATAATTCTAAAATAATCAATTTATACAAACCGATTGTATTAGAATGAGTGTAATGCACTTTTTAGTGAGTATTAGGAGTAAATTTCCTTGTTTAATATAAATCGTTAGTTCGAACCTTTCTCAAAAAGGGAGAAGTATCAAAAACAGGTTTTCATCTTCCAAAATTCTATTCTCGATACGATTTTTTTTTCATTTCATTCTAAAGATCACTCGAATTGACGAATTCCATCAAAATGTTCTAATTCAATCAAGATGAGCAATTACACAACCTCAGCTTTGTGCCCGGCTTGAGATTGTTGCCCGTAAGACCGTTCCACTTTTTAAGATTATCGATTGAAATTCCGGGATACTTCCTAGAAATGGTCCAAAGAGAATCTCCGGATTGTACTACATGGATCTTAGAGGGGTCTTTTGGTAATGCCCCAACAGGTTGAGCTGCTGCCTGTTTTGTTGCAGTACTCGCCACTTTGGTCGTGACCGGCTTTCTGGGATAAATCGTTAGGCGTTGACCGACCCTTAGGTTATTGCTTCGAAGGCCGTTCCAGCCTTTGATCTGGCTTACCCCTACACCATAGCGTTCGGCTATTTTACCTAGATAATCGCCACTTCTTACTTTGTATCGTACCCTATCATTACTTGTAATGAGTTGAGGCAGGGGTTTCTCTACGGTTTCCAATTCTTTTTTGGCATAGGCATAAATAGCCTCCTCATTGTTTACAAACTCGCCAACATGCTTCATTGGCAAGCGTAAAGTGTATGTTTTGCCTTCAACTTTAGGAATTATATTTAGTTTGTAAGCCGGATTCAAAACCACTAATTCTTCAACCGAAATACCGACCATTTTTGAAATTTGGTCAAATGTAATCGTGTTCTTTACATGTACAGTATCGGTTTCAAAATAGGCGCGGTCTGCTTTTTTAGCTTTTAGCCCGTGTTCTTCGGCATACTCAAAAAGATACATTGTTGCCAAAAAGGCTGGCACATAACCTGCGGTTTCACGAGGTAGGTTCTGTCTAATGTTCCAATAGTTCTTATACCCCCCTGAACGTCTTATGGCTTTGTTTACATTGCCCGGGCCGGAGTTGTAGGCCGCCAGGGCCAAATCCCAGTCATTGAAAATATCATATAGCTTTTTCAAATATTTGGCCGCGGCAGTGGTCGAGTTGATAGGGTCACTACGCTCGTCGACATAGCTGCTTACATCTAGCTTGTACATTTTGCCCGTGCCGTACATGAATTGCCAAAGCCCAGTAGCACCGACCCTAGATTTTGCTTTTGGATCCAATGCAGATTCTACAATGGCCAAGTATTTCACCTCTAAGGGTACATTATAATTATCCAATTCTTGTTCAAAAAGCGGAAAGTAGAACTGACTTTTTGTTATCATTCGCTCCATAAGGCCCCGCTTTCTTGAGAGAAAAGACTTGATAACACTTTCTAAGGAAGGGTTATAGGCAATATTAAAAGGTGTTTTTTCATTAAGCCTTTTTAGACGGGCTTTTAAGGTGTCCGTAGATAATTCGGTTATATCCTCGTCAGCACTGTTTGGATTGGTTACCTCAGCATACATTTCATTAAAATGCGATGCGTTTTTGTATAGCTCATCCATCCAAAGGCTATCATATCTATAAGCCTCTTCCAGGTCTTGAAGCTTACTTTGTTCTGATTTATCTTCGACCGCCGGAATATTCAGCACGGTCTTCGCCGTTTCCTTTTCAGCAATGGGTGCTTTTTTCTCAAGATTTGCCAAAAGAGAGTCAACTGCTTTAACCGCAGTTGTATCTGTTTGTTGGGCATTCACTGTTATCGCAGTCAAAAACAGTAAGACCCAAAAATGAATTTTAATTCGTTTCATTTCGGTCATAGTTTGTTCGGGACTAGCGAAAATGCAGTTTTTTATTGAAAAAATAAAGGATTATGGGCAAAACCATCAAAATTTAGGATAAAGTCCGTTAATCGATAAGGTCTTTACTAGCCTAATATTGCGGCGATACCGGGTAGTGTTTTACCCTCTAAACTCTCTAACATTGCCCCGCCACCAGTAGATACATAACTTACCTTGTCTTCAAAGCCGAATTGTTTTACCGCAGCAACCGAATCTCCACCACCAACAAGTGAAAAAGCCCCATTTTGGGTGGCTTCGTCAATAGCGTTACCAATGGCAATGGTTCCTTTTGCAAAACTTTCCATCTCAAAAACACCAACAGGGCCGTTCCATAATATCGTTTTTGACTTTAGAATCACTTCTTTAAAGTTTTCTAATGTGGCCGGCCCGGCATCTAAACCTTGCCAACCATCTGCGATAGTGTCTACAGGGCTAATCTGAGTATTTGCGTTGGCGTCGAACGCATCGGCCGCTATAACATCGACGGGCAAATGGACTTCTACCCCTTTTTCGGCGGCCTGTTTTAGAATGTCAAGCGCTAATTCCATTTTATCATCTTCACAAATAGAATCACCCACTTTTCCGCCTTTCGCTTTTACAAAAGTATAGGTCATTCCCCCTCCAATAATTAGGTGGTCTACTTTGTCCAATATATTTTCGATAATGGTAATTTTAGAAGACACCTTAGCGCCACCCAAAATTGCAGTAACCGGTTTTTCGCCAGTGGCCATTACCTTTTCGATGGCTTTGATTTCTTTGGCCAATAAATACCCAAAACACTTATTTTCGGCAAAATAATTGGCAACTACCGTTGTTGATGCGTGTGCTCTATGCGCCGTGCCAAAAGCGTCGTTCACATACACATCTCCATATTTAGAGAGCTGTTCTGCAAATTCAGCATCGCCATTGGTTTCTTCGCCATAAAAGCGAAGGTTCTCTAACAATAAAATTTCGCCACTTTCTAAATTAGCATACGCTTCATCTACTTTTTCACCAACGCAGTCATCGACAAACTTTACTTGTACCCCAATGATATCAGAAACAGTGTTGCAGATATGGCTCAAAGACATATCCTCGTTCCGCTGTCCTTTTGGCCTGCCTAAATGACTCATTAAAACAGCGCTACCACCATCTTCTAAAATCTTCAAAATTGTAGGCTTTGCCGCTTCTATTCTACTAGTATCAGTTACATTAAATTCTGCATCTAAGGGAACATTGAAATCTACACGGGTCAGTGCTTTTTTATCTTCAAAATTGAAATCTTCCAGTGTTTTCATGAGTTACTCGGTTTGAATGCCAAAAGTAAAGATTTCTTTAGGCTTTATGATGTTAGCAAATCACTAAATTTTCTCGTTTTTGTGGTTTTTTACATACGTTCAATTGAATTCACTTTTTAGCTATTAACAATCCAAAACACTGAAATTGAATGGCTTTTGTTAAAATGAAGAGCCTATTGCCTTATATTTGATGCTAGCACTTCCCCAACAATCAACCAAAAACCAATGTTTAAATTCTTCTGCGGAATTCAAGAAACCATACTAAGTCATTTCGATATGAGGAATCCCGATAGCTATCGGGAGACGATTGAGAAATCCAGATTTCTCACGTTGGCAAACTCGGTTCGAAATGTCCAAAATAACCAACTAACCATATGCTAAAATTCTTTAGAAAAATCCGTCAAAACATGCTTTCAGAAGGTAAAACTACCAAGTACTTTAAATACGCCATTGGCGAAATACTATTGGTTGTCATGGGAATCCTTATAGCACTACAAATTAACAACTGGAATGAAAACAGAATAAATTCTAATAAAGAAACTGCGATTTTAGCAAACATTCATAAAGAGTTTCAACAAAACCGAAAACAGTTAGATTCTGTTGTAGCTCAACATAGAATTTCACATAACAATAGTACAAAGATTATAAAGTTATTTCCAATAAAATCAAAGCCTAAACCTGCAGTTTTAGATTCCTTAAGTTTTCAACTATTTTGGTCATTTGCAGGCGCTACTTTTAATCCTTCACAAACGAGTATTAACGCACTTGCGAGCACCTCATCTTTTGATATCATTAAAAATGAAACCTTACGCGATTTATTGATTTCTTGGAATGATTTGATTACTGATTATCAAGAAGAAGAATTACGCTCAAGAGATTATATAATAAATCAATATGACGCATATATGTCTAAACATTTTGATTGGAATTATAATTTTAAAGATGAGCGAAATAATTTTGATGCATTACAAACTTTAGAGTTTGAATATTTAGTAAAAAATAATCACGATTTAGTTAATCAAATATTAGTTTCTAGTGGAGAATTGAAAAAAGTACAAGAAACATTAGATAACATTATTGAGCTTTCAAAACCCAATAGTAATGATTAAACTCTTCCGAAAAATCCGACAAGAACTGCTTCAAGAGAACCGGTTCAGTAAATACCTCATCTATGCCATTGGTGAAATCGTTCTTGTCATCATTGGTATACTAATAGCACTTGGTATCAATAACCAGAATGACCAGAGGAAAAACAATGCATCAGAAGCTACTTACTATTGCAAGCTCTTAGCGGATTTTGAAGCAGATATAATACTTCGTGAAGAACTTAATTTAAAGGCAGACGAAAGGGTTAAACTTAGTAAGGAACTTATGCTAGAATTAGCATCAGGAGAAAAGGACAAGAGCTTTTTGGTTAATAAATTTTTGAAAGCGTACAGAACAGACACCTACTTGCCCAGAAATATTACCTATCAGGATTTAGTGTCTTCAGGAAACATTAAACTATTAAGAGATGAGCGCATTAGGAATAGCCTGCTTGAGTTTAATAGCCAATTAGACGACAAGCTCATCATTCTTAGGGAAAATAGAGAAGAACTAATTAATGAGATTTTTAAGCTCATAAACACATCCATTGATTTTGGCATTTACGAATTTGATTATGTCAATGACTTAATTGGTGCTGAAGTTGTGGCTACTCTTCCAAAAAATGATTGGCACAAAGACCCAAGTAGTGGCTATTACAAAAACTTACAAAAGGTGTTGATTTTTAATGTTGCGATTGCAGATAGGCAAAAACAGCATTTTGAAATTATAAATACGCTAATGGAAAAACCTTACAAGTTATTAAGTGCTAAGTGCGATGCAGAATAAAACAATCCATGATTAAATTTTTTAGAAAAATCCGTCAAAACATGCTTTCAGAAGGTAAAACTACCAAGTACTTTAAATACGCCATTGGCGAAATTATACTAGTAATGATTGGTATTTTACTAGCCTTACAAGTAAACAACTGGAACCAAAACCGCATCGAACAAAAGGAAGAAAAAGAGGTGATTGCAAAATTGCATGCTGATTTTAAAGAAAATAAAAAGGTTTTAAAAGATTTTTTGACTGAAATTAAAAGTCAAGCGAATACTGAAAAGAAACTAATGAGTTTAATTGGAGTATCAAAAGAAGAACTTTATAAACATAATTTAGATAGCCTATTCTATGTAGTTTTTAGTGCAAGTGAATTTGCTTTTGCTGATAATACTATTAAAAACATTATGCAAAGTGGAAAATTAAACCTTCTAAAAAAAGATACTATTACTGACTTACTTTATAAATGGAATACACTATCTGAAATTAGAAAAACACGCATGGGCAAATTAGATGCTTGGGCAAATGAACAGTTTATACCTTACTTATTAGACAAAGTATCCTTTAAGCAAATGGATATGAATAGTAATTATTCTTGGTCTGGAAAATCTAAAGTAAAACCAGATTACTATCCATTGTTTCAAGAAATAGAATTTGAAAACTATTTAGATAATCATCTTTGGTTTAATCAACAAGTTATAGAACGTTGTGAAGAAACAGATAAACTTATTGACCAAATAATTGATGCTACAAAACAAAAGGCCAATGATTAAATTCTTTAGAAAAATTCGCAAAAAATTATTGCAAGAAAATCGATTTTCTAAATATCTACTTTATGCAATAGGCGAGATTATTCTCGTGGTGATTGGTATTTTGATTGCATTACAAGTGAGCAACTTTAACGAACAAAGAAAACAGCAAGAACAGGCAATTCAACTTAAAAAAGCCTTGCAAAGCGAATTAAAGGCAGATATCGAATTGATGAATCTTGATTTAGAATATATAGAGAAGGAACTAGATTTAAGCAATTCTTTAGCGAAAAGGTTATCTAGTGCCACTGCTACTTCAGACACATTGATACAAATTGTTAGACACGAATACAGAACGGGCTTCAATGGTTCGAGAACATTAGACAAAACAACATTTAATTCATTAGAATCAACCGGTAAGATTAATTTGCTTAAAAATGAAATAGCAAATGAAATCCAAAAATATTATAGAGACAGGGACTTGTTTATCGGCGTTAATAATACCAACGTAGATATTTACTACAATCTACTGGAATCTTTTATGCTCAAATTCCCTGACGACTCTTCTGCTATTACAGGGCCACTTCAAGATGTATATTGGCAGAGTGTAGATACAAAAGCACTTAATAGTATGTTTAATGGTTTATTAACATGCAGGTTGTTCAATTTAAATGTAAGAAAACAGATTCTAAATAAGTCCTTAGAAAAAACACAAAACCTAATTAATCAATTAGATTAAGACATACCAATGATTAAATTCTTTCGGAAAATTCGTCAAAACCTGCTCATGGAAAACAAAACAGGTAAGTATTTTAAATACGCAGTTGGCGAAATTATCCTCGTAGTAATTGGTATTCTTATTGCGCTACAGATTAACAATTGGAATGAGGATAAAAACCAACAAGGTGAATTAAAAATAGCCCTTGCACAAATTCTGAATGACCTTAAGCAGGATAAAGTTCAATTAACCGGATTTCAAAAAGGCGACACAAAAAGGTTCAACTATCTTACAAAACTTGCCAAAAAAGAATATGGGACTATTGGTTTAGATTCTGTTTTTTTGATTTTAGATAATTATTTCTACTTCTATAAAAGCAATAATTCTTACTCAGGTTTAAAAAATAGTGGACTCTTTGCTTCCATGGCTAATCATGAATTAAAAGCTGATATTACTAGCTATTATGAGCAAACATATGAACGGCTTCGTGTATGCTCGGAATATGGCGAAACATTCACAAATGATAATGTAATTCCCTATATGCTAAACTGCAATGTTGACCATGATATGGCTATGAGGGTAGATGGGACAACAATAAAAAATGAACTAGACAATCCGGTACTTATTAAATTGATAAAATACCAACGAAATGTAAAACTATTTGAGCTTAATCTTTTAAAAACTGCCATTGTTGAGAATGATGGGTTACAAAGAACCATTGAAATTGAATTAAAAGAACTTTAAACACATTTATGCTAAAATTTTTCCGTAAAATCCGCTCAAATATGCTCCCCTCCATGGAGGGGCCGGGGGTGGGTTTTGAATTCAGTAGTATTGATACCCACACCTTAATCTGCTTCGATATACCCAGCCAACGCCTCCCAAGAGGGGAAAACTTAGAACTATGATCACACTCTTTAGAAAAATACGCCAACGCTTACTTTCAGAAGGCAAAACAGGCAAACCTGCCTTGCCGGCAGGCAGGTACTTTAAATACGCTATTGGTGAAATAGCACTTGTCATGATAGGTATTCTTTTAGCGTTACAGGTAAATAATTGGAATGAAAAAAATTTACAAGCTAAAAATTTTGACCTTATACTCGATGCGCTCGAAAATGAGCTCATAGAGAATATAGAAGAAGCAAATTTTGAAATACCTCTTTTTAGGGCTTCTCTCTTAAAAATGGATAAAATCTTATCAAATGAAGTAACCAAAAATGATTTTATGATGGATTCTGGTTTAAGAAATTTGATAAGAGAGGACAAATTTGACTTTAACTTGGATGATATTAATGCTTTAGTTAAAAATCAAGAAAATTTCCCAGAAAAATTTAAAGTTTTAATACCAAGTTTAAAGAAGATTTTGAAAATTGAAAGGCGTCATAATATTTTTGAAACACAATATCAAAAACAATATTCAAATTATACACAATTTCTTATTACCAATCAGTCTTGGTATGGTAAAATTTCAAATGAAAGAATTGATTCTCTCCAATTAAAAGAAGAAGTCGAATTTTACCTAAACAATTTCTCATACAAAAATTATTTAAAAGCATATAAATGGAACATGAGTGATTTAGTAAGAGAAGGTATTAGTATAAAAAATGCATGTCTTACCATTCTTGCAGAAATAAAAAGGATAAGGGAAAATTATAAAAAAGATGAGATAGTTAAACTATTTACCAAGTATAATATGCTTCCATTTAAAGAAAAAACGTGTAACCATCCTAAAAACAATGATGAGTATGAAAGACAGGTTCATCTTCCCTTTTACAACAGCACAAATAGAGAGATTGAATTGAAATGGCAAAATTACGATAATAACGTTGTTAGTATTTTAAAGTTGAAACCCGGAGAATTAATGGTTAATGCTGCAAAAAATAGAATTCGAGAAAAAGTTGTGGTGGAATTACTTGTTGAAGGTAATTGTATTAAAAAATATGAAGGTATCGAAAATGGTTTCATACTAATTGAATAGTATTATAATGATTAAATTCTTTAGAAAAATCCGTAAAAACCTGCTTTCAGAAGGCAAAACAGCTAAATACTTTAAATATGCCATAGGCGAAATTGTGCTTGTGGTTATTGGGATTATGATTGCGTTGTCAATCAACAACTGGAATGAGGACAGAAAAGAAAGGGCTCAAGAGCAAGAATTACTTACCCAGTTACAATCAGAATTTAAAAGTAATCTAGAGCAATTGGACCAAAAAATTGAGATGCGCAAACAGAAGATTTCCGCGTCATTAAAATTACTTCACAACATTGACTATCCAGAAACTCGAGATACGGATTCTATTATAATATACATAGGACATACAGCAGTAAGTCCAACCTTTGACCCCATTGTTAATGATATTAATAGCTCTGGAAGAATACAGTTACTGCAAAATAGAAATCTAAAAGAGCGTCTGGCTCGATGGACGAGTGAAGTCATTCAGGTTACCGAAGAAGAGCAGGCCTGGATGCTTGTTAGAAATAATGAATATATGCCTATGCTAGCTCAAAAAGGTATTTTAAGAAATCTTTTAAATCGATATTGGAAAGACAATGTTCTCGCATCTTTCCATTTAGATAAAGGCACAAAAACAGAGATTGATTTAGGAAATTCTGCAAAGAAAATAGAGGTGTCAAAATTATTGGATGATGAACAATTTGAAAGTCATATTGCGCAATGTGCTTCTTATGCAAAAATAGCCAATAGTCAGGCAATGAGTTTACGACAGCGTATTGTAGAAATGCTTGATTTAATAGAACAAGATTTAAACGAATGATAAAATTCTCTCGCAGAATCCATCCTATTAAATTCCCCTCTTGGGAGGGGACAAAGGGGTGGGTACAACGATGAGAAAAATCATCCCATACAACCCCAAACTTATTGCCTACGCTAAAGAACTGCGCAAGCATATGACCCTTGGCGAAATTGCCCTGTGGTGAAACATAAAACCGATTTGTCATTCCTGCGAAGGCAGGAATCCACAAAGAATAAATAAGTATAATGCATAAAAATGTTCATCAGTATTACTTATACATACTATCAAATAAGTATAACGGAACATTATACATTGGAGTTACTAACGATTTAGAGCGTAGAATGTTCGAACATAAAAACAAACTTGTTGAAGGCTTCACTAAAAAATATAGCCTTAATCGATTAGTTTATTTCGAAACCTTTCAATACGTCAATGATGCGATTAAAAGGGAAAAGAACATGAAAAAATGGAAGCGTCAATGGAAAAAAGATATAATTGAAGCAGAGAACCCTACTTGGAGCGACTTATCAAAAGATTGGCCTAATTTTAAAGATGTATAAAATGGACTTGCAAGTGGATTCCTGCCTTCGCAGGAATGACAAAAACACTAAACTATGATTAAATTCTTTCGGAAAATCCGTCAAAAACTACTCTCTGAGAACAAGTTCTCAAAGTACCTACTCTATGCTATAGGTGAAATCATTCTCGTCGTCATTGGTATTATGATTGCTTTGCAGTTTAATAATCGTAATGAACAACGCAAACACGTACAAGTTATTAACGAAACCATTACAGCCATTGAAGAAGATCTTGTCTATAACTTTAAAAATACTACGCGTACACTTGAATTCTATAAAATTCAAGATAACATACAAAAAAAAGTACTGTATAAGCAGTACACCATAGATGACTACAGAGCAAATGATTTAATAAGTACGGTTACTGCCAATTGGAGGGTACATTCACCTAAAACTGAGAATATAGAAGCGCTTTTAAATAAAGAGGAATATGCATCAAAAGAATTCATGCCTATAATTGATGCCGTAAAGCTACTTGTAACTAGAAAAAATTTTGCAGACCAGGCTTGGGAAACACTTTATAGCAATCTCGACAAAAATGTTGAAATACTTACCCAACAAGTTTCTATGGTCAAACTCGATAGTGTATCATTTGAACAGCGTTGTAACTATATGTTAAACAACACTGAATATCAAAAAATAGTAGAGTTAAATTGGGTGCGTACTCAGGAATATTATGATTTACTCTCAAGGTTTAGAGTCCAGAATGTTGCGCTTTTAAGTACCATTAAGATGGTTAGAGAAAATTATGGATGTCAAGAATTAGCGCGTTTATATAATTCTTTAGGTATGAAACCCTTTAAAGAGGTTGATTGCAAAACACAAAATATCACAAATAATAATGAACTAAGAAGAGGCTATTTAATAGGAAATTTAAGTGATAAAGAAATTACGATAAAGGTCATGAATGCTGGTAAGGTCGGTGATTCCAAAACTTTAAACCCTAATGAATTTTCAGATACCAGACCAGAATATGCTGGTTTAAATGGTGACTATACTATAATTATAGAGCAAATAGATGAAAATGATACATGCATCAACAAGTATATAGCCGTAAACAAAGGCTATTTATTAATTGAATAGATGATCAAGTTCTTCCGTCATATTCGTCGCTCACTAATCCAAAAAAATCAAATGGGAAAATATTTTAAATACGCCATTGGCGAAATTCTATTAGTGGTCATTGGGATTCTCATTGCCTTACAGATTAATAATTGGAATGAAAACAGAAAAAATGAAACATTTGAAAACGAGATTCTGACTCAAATAAGAGCAAATCTCATTAAAGATAAATTAGTATTAAATAACTATACTACTAATGCCGAAAACGCAGTTTCATCACTTGATAAAATTTTAGCAGAAGATTCATCAATAACAATTAACGACAGTATTAAATATTGGCTAGGTGATGTTGTACGGTTCGATAGATTTAGGGCATTAACCAATGCTTACGAAGTACTTAAATCTAAAGGCATAGATAAAATATCCAATAACCAACTTCAATTTCTCCTCGGTATGTATTACGATGATCAAGCGGTTGCGGCTAATATAGCATGTTATGACCTAGAAAAAATGTTCAATAATGATTGGATACCCATTCTCAAGAAAAATGTGGTAACACACAATTTTGGAAAATTAGTCGATTTACAAGATTACTCAGAGTTAAAAATTGGTGGCGAAATTAGAAACCTTTTAATCCTAAATCGAGATAACTGGAGTGGCAGTAATGGCAGACTCATAAAAGTCTCGACCCTAATAGACAGAATTATAGAAATTATAAACAACGAGTTGAATGATTAAATTCTTTAGAAAAATCCGTCAAAACCTACTCATGGAAAACAAAACAGGCAAGTATTTTAAATATGCCCTTGGTGAAATTATCCTTGTGGTTATAGGTATTCTTATTGCACTTCAGATTAATAATTGGAATCAAAACCGGATTAACAATAAACAAGAACAACAAATTTTATTACAACTAAAAAGTGAGTTTGAAGAAAACTTAGAAGAATTAGGCAGAAAAGACAATATGCGTGAGAAGATGATTAATTCTGCGGAGCAGCTCTTCAAAATAAAAACAGAGAATAGTCTTTCTGAATTTCCTCTCGATACTATTAGATTTTATATAGCTTGGACCTATAATACCCCAACTTTTGACCCCGTATTGGGAACAACAAATGAACTTTTATCCTCTGGAAAGCTTTACCTCATTACTAATAACGAATTAAAAACAAGACTTACCAATTGGTCTGGTCAAGTAGATAGATTAAGAGAATATGAGCAAGATTTGAGACAATATAATATTAATAATTACGACCCTTTTTTAACGCAAAACTTTTCTATTAAAGATTTATTTGAAGGTGTTTGGCAGGAAAAACAATACTTTTTCAGTAAAGAAAATAGAGTTAAATCAGTCCATGAATATATTAAAAACCAAGAGGTTGATGACTATATTTTTAACATCCTATCTCTTTGTGAATGGACCAAAAAAGAATCAAGGGTAGTTAGAACTTACACAAATGAATTTTTAAACTTAATAAGTCAAGAGCTTTCAAAATGATTAAATTTTTCAGACATATTCCCAAAGCCCTCTCCTCCTTTGAGGAGAACCAAAAGAGGTGGGTAAAACAAAATTTGATGACTCTTTTAGAACCCACCCCTTAATCCCCTCCCAAGAGGGGAAAATTTAGAACTATGATTAAATTTTTTAGAAAAATTCGGCAAAACCTCCTTTCAGAAGGCAAAACAACCAAGTACTTCAAATATGCGCTTGGTGAAATTCTACTTGTGGTTATTGGGATTCTTATTGCCCTTCAGATTAATAACTGGAATGAAGTTAACAAAAAAGACGCTGAAGAGCGAGAGTACTTGGTGAATTTATTAAGTGAATTTGAAGCGAATCAAGAAGAATTAAAAAGAATTAATTCCTATCACAGATTTGTAAAATTAAAGACAAAAGAACTGTCAGATTTAATAAATCCTGATCCGAAACAAATTTCTTTAAGTAAGCTTGATACTTTGATGTGGGCAGTAGCTTTTATACCAGAATTTAAAGCTCTTAACGCAATGATATCTTCAGAAAAACTTGAAACGATTAATGATTATCAGCTCAAAAATGAAATTGCAAATTGGAGATTAACTTATGAATTGTATAGCTATAGTTTAAAGTTAACTTATGACCAATTTAATAGTCATATTTATCCATTTTTGACAAAAAATTATCAATCAAAAAATTTCAAGCATTCTATATTAAAAGATGACCAAAGCTATTTTCCAGTTAATCAAAAATCAATTTTATCAAATCCAGTTTTTGAGAATCAAATTAAAATAAGGAATATAAATGCAGAAATGATTTTTCAACGGGCAACAAAATTAATTGATATACAGCAAAGTATAATTAATGATATTGAACGGAAATTAGAAAAATAACAAAAGTACGACCACTAACTAATGATTAAATTCTTCCGCCATATCCGTCGTTCACTAATTAACCAAAACCATATATTTTGTCATTCCTGTAGAGCTATGACACTGAGCGGAGTCGAAGTGAAAGCGACGAGGAATCTCATTTGAGATTTCTCATATCCATTCGAAATGACAAAAAAAAACAAAGATCATGATTAAATTCTTCCGTAAAATTCGCAAATCACTACTTGACCAAAACAAAACAGGCAAGTACTTTAAATACGCCATTGGCGAAATTGTGCTTGTGGTTATTGGGATTCTGATTGCGTTGCAGATTAATAATTGGAATGAGAACAGGAAAGCCAGACTAACTGAGGTTACTAAACTCAACAAACTTCTCGAAGATCTTAAACTAGATTCTATTGCTTTCGACTCAAATCTTAAAGTGCTATCAGAAATAAATAGCTTACACCAACAACTTTATAATATTGGTTACAAAAACTCTAATGAGCCATTAACTGAAAACCCAAGAAGCATTAGACGTTACGTAACTTTTGAAGCACCGAGTTTAAAAACGTCATCATTATTAGTAAGTCAATTAAATAATGAGACGATTAGAAAAGAACTTATTGATTATAATGAAGATTTAAACTTAGGAGTAATCGAAATGAATGAGTTTATTAGTATCGTTAAAGATAAAATTAGACCCTATTTAGGGCTAAAGGAAGCTTATAATTTAGAGAGCCAGTTTGAGACTCTAGATGCCGACAAAGTAAATATGATAAGTAAAGAAGATCTTATAAAAATTAGCAAGAACACTGATTTTCAACAAATTTTATTTGAAGCAAATTTTAAATTAAAATCCAACATAAACGGAATTAAGAATAGAAGTTTAACACTTAATAACAGCCTACGAAATTTAATAGAAACTGAACTAAAAGCCTATTAATGATTAAATTCTTTCGAAAAATCCGTCAAAACCTTCTCATGGAAAACAAAACAGGCAAGTATTTTAAATATGCCCTTGGTGAAATTTTACTTGTGGTCATTGGGATTCTTTTGGCACTTCAAATAAACACCTGGAACCAACAGCGGATTGAAGACAAAAAAGAAATAGAATTACTGACTAGTTTAAAAGAAGAATTCCAATATAATTTAACTTCGTTGGACGAATCTATCAAGGTTAATAATAAAGTCAATCAATCTTGTGCTGCTCTTACTCAAATCATACGATTAAATTCATTGGAAGAAAATCCTGACTTGGTCGATGAATTATTGATTAACATTGGTGCTTTCAATTCTTTTGATGCCATAACTGGGGTTTCTAGTGAAATAGTGAATTCGGGAAAATTAAGCATTCTAAAAAACGGGGCAATCCGGGAACAATTGGGTAATTGGTTGACCTTAATTATTGACTGCGAAGAGGATATTCTTTTTAGATCAGATAATTACACCATGAATTTAATGCCATTTTTGATGGAGCGGTTTCCCCTGGCCAATGGTGAGCTCACCAAAAAATTGCCTTTTGATAAGAATAACTATTTGAAGACTTACAAAGAAAAATCACCTTTCAGGTTTAATTTACCAAAAGAAGATTTAATGGAATTCGAGAACCAAGTATGGCATCATAAGCATAATCACGATTATGTAGTCATTAATGAACTGAACCTAAAAGATTTTATTTTGTCCACCATAACTATGCTTGAAAAAGAGCTGGAAAAACAATAACCGTAACCAAATTCTTCTCTAAAAACCTGTTACACTAAAACGTATATTTGCTTTATGCAGTTTAAAGAGGTCTTAGGGCTTGGCCATTTAAAAAAACACTTGACCACAACGGCAGAAGCTGGCCGCATACCGCATGCACAATTGTTTGTAGGTGCAGAAGGGACAGGAACACTTTCTTTGGCTATCGCCTATGCGCAATATGTTCTTTGCCAAAATACCAATGGTGAAAACGATGGCGAAAATCAAGTGTGTAACGCCAAATGCGCTTCTTTAACCCACCCTGATCTGCATTTTGCTTTTCCGGTATCTAACTCCGATAAGGTGAAAAGCCACGCTGTTAGCGACCACTATCTAGAAGAATGGCGCAAGTTTGTAAAAGAACAACCTTATGGAAATCTATTCGATTGGTACCGTGCTATCGGCATAGAAAAAAAACAAGGCCAAATTGGGGTTGATGAAGCCCAAGATATCGTTAAAAAACTTTCTTTAAAATCGTACGAAGGAGGCTATAAAATTCTCATTGTTTGGATGGCCGAGAAAATGAATATCGCAGCATCAAACAAGCTTTTAAAACTCATTGAAGAGCCACCAAATAATACGGTTATCATTTTTATAACGGAAGATCAAGAGCAAATCATAAATACCATCAAATCTAGATGTCAAGTCATTCATTTTGCTCCGCTACCACAAAGCATAATAGCAAGTGAATTAATGAAAAAAGGGCTTGCCGAGGCAGAAGCAAATCGTTTGGCACACGAGGCAAACGGAAACTTTAATAAGGCTCTCGATTTAATGAACAACGATTCCGAAGATTTGGTTTTCGAAAAATGGTTTGTGCAATGGGTACGCAGTGCTTTTAAAGCTAAAGGAAATAAAGCTGCTATTCATGAGCTTATTAATTGGAGTAATGAGCTAGCCAAACATGGTCGCGAGGTTCAAAAAAAATTTTTACACTATTGTATAACCATCATGCGCCAGGCAATGCTAATGAACTTTAATGCTAATGAACTAGTATATGCCAAGATACATATGGACGGATTCGATCTAAAAAAGTTTGCCCCCTTTGTGCACGAAAACAATATTCAAGACATCACAACAGAATTGGAAGAGGCTATTTTTCACGTGGAACGTAACGGAAATGCCAAAATAATTTTTACCGATTTATCTATAAAACTAACTCGGCTTTTACATACCAAAGCTGCATAAAAACCAACAACTATGGATTTGCATTTTTATAAAAACGCAACAGAAATTGTATTGCTTATTTTTTTAGTAATTACTTTTTTACAAAGTGGAATTGATAAAGTCAAAGATTGGAAAGGCAACCTTTCTTGGTTAACAGGTCATTTTTCTAAATCGCCATTTAAAAATTCTGTGCCTTTATTACTCGGTATTATTACTGTTGTTGAAATAGCAGCTGGAATTCTTTCTATAGCAGGAATAATTCATTTACTACTTCATGACAATAAAGTTTTTGCCCTTTATGGAGCTTTAACCTCTTGTTTGGCATTGTTAATGCTTTTCCTGGGACAACGAATTAATAAAGATTATGTGGGGGCTCAAACTATTGTTATCTATTTAGTGCCTACTGTTTTTCTATTGTTTTTGTTGCAGTAGCATCTTTGTGTCGTCATTCCTCCATGTCACCCTGAGCGAGGCCATTGAGCCTGTCGAAATGCAGTCCAAGGGAAAATGGAAACGAAATAAAAAAGCCCCAACATTTTGTTGAGGCTTTTTATGCTTTTGCGAAGTCTTTTACTTCTTGTAATTGTCGTTTAAAATCTTAAGGATTTCATCCGTAAGGTCTTGTGCATCAGTTCCATAGAGAACGCTTCCTCCATCACCACCACCTAAAATATAAGTGTAGCTGTTGGCTTTTCCATATGCCTTAATTTGTTCTTTTACTTTGCTCACAACAGTGTCCATTTCTACCTGGCCGGCTGCTTGCATTGCTTGTTCTTCTTGCTGCAATTGCTGCCCCATAAATTGACCTCTTTGTTGAATTAAGCCATACTCTTCTTGTGCCTTCTTCTGAGACATGCTCTGAGCTTTGGTTTGGAAAGCTTGAACCTCTATTTGAAAAGCCTGAGAAATACTATCCCTTTTTTTAGTTAATGCATCTGCTTTAGTTTTAAACTTAGCCTCAATGTCTATCTTTTCTTGATAGCCATCCATTAACTTTAAGTTATCTACATAACCTATTTTATTTTGTTGACATGCAGCCATTAAAACAACAATTACAACTACTGCTAATTTTTTCATCTGTCTGATTTTAGATTCGGCAAAAATATAAAAAGCGATTTCAAATTCTTGAAAGTTTATGATTTTATTGTTTTTGCTCTAAAATAGATTTTATCTATTTCTTTTTTAAATTATAATTTATTCTGCCTATTGATTTTTGACTTATTAAACAGGCCTATTTTGCATATAATTTTATTTGACATAGCAATAAGTGCCCATAATAACAAAGCGCTCTTAAAAGGCTTTAAACGTCTTTTTTAAGGATATAAATATGTGAAGAGTATTCTTTAGAGCCATTTGCCTTAAGGTTAGATTTAAGACCGATCCAAAAAGCCTTTATCATGCGCTGTCTTCCGGATTTGTATTTTTCAGAAAGCAGGGAAACATAAAACGAATCAAATAACATTGGCTTACTTTCTATAAGTTGTAATCCGTGAGGCTTAAAAAGTTGCTCGATTGATTTTTTAGAAAAATGCCAAAGATGTCTTGGCACATCAAAAGCCGCCCAAAAATTACCATAATATTTTGCATCGTATGATTTAAAATTGGGCACGGCAATTACCATAGTTCCGTTTTCATCTAAAAAAGAAACAATGTCCTTGATTTGTTTCTCAAGATTGGGTAAGTGTTCCAATACGTGCCAAAGGGTAATCACTTCAAAACTTTTACTTTTTAGTTGCTCTAGGTTAGAATGAAGATGTATTCCTTTTTCCTTTGCTCTAGCCCTAGCATTTGTATTTGGTTCTACTCCTTCAATTTGCCAGCCATGATTTTTTGCAACGACAAGAAAATCTCCAGTTCCCGCTCCAATATCTAAAAGTGTTTTTTCTGAACTATTAAAAGAATTTAATAACGAAACCTTTTTCTTTAAACTATAGCTTTTTACAATTTGATAAAGCTTATCAACTAAAGTCTTTTTAGAATCTGTATGAGAAATATACGCCTCGCTTTCATAATACTTTTCTAAGTCTTTAGGCTCAGGAAATGTAACCAACATATCGCGCTCTTCATCATGGCGTAATTCAAACTCTTCTTGAGAAACAGAATAGTCTTTAGTTTTTAAATAAGGTTTCATTATAATTATGCGTAGAAAGGTATTCCTCTTTTATCGCCCGAAGATAAGATAAAACTTCGGCTCTTGAAGGGGAGTTTTCATGTAAACAATCCTTCTCCGTAGCACTAAAAACCTCAATAGCGATATACCAATTGCCATCTCTTGTTGCATAAGAATCTGATAACATGGGCTCACTATCTGAGGCTACCAAAGCGACATCTACTGCCATAGTCAAAAGATTCAGTGATTTATCTGGTATCTCTACCTCGTAAAATGAAAGAAAGTATTCGTTATCATCAATCTTAAATGGCACCTCTACATCAACATAGTAATCTTCAAGTTGATACTTGATGTTAATATAGTTGTAGAAAGCGTCGGCATCTTTTGGGTCTTCAAAAGCGAACACTGTTTTTTCGGGCAGACCTTTTTTAAAGCGCTTTCCTTAGGTCAATTTGTAATCAGAAATCGTTGGTGCAATACGCAGCGGGATGCAGGCGTTAAAGAACACCAATCCTAACACTATGGCGATGGCTTTTCTCATTTTGGTTTTTTAATTAGTTGAAATCACTAATATCAAAAACTAGACCAAAACAATGTTCCACGTGGAACACCTCTTGATTAGAAACGAGTTTCTACACCAAGAAGCTCGCCCAAATCATTGGCCTTGGTTTCTGCCAAAGACCTAGATTTCGTTCTTAATAAGGTAAAATACTGCCTGCCTCTAAAAATTCTTACGACATAATTTTGCTCGCTTAATTTGCCGTTCATCGCTGCAACCGGACCCCAATCTGAACCTTTAGAACTGCTTGTAGAAAATACCGTCACATATTCTGGTTCAATACAATGCAACTTCCATTTAAATAGGCTCAAGCCAAACAACTTGAGATGTTTTTTGTGAATATAATCTTGCCTAATTTCAAAAGAAATTGAATACGATAGCAAAATTAAACTGATGCAGGCCATCGTAACAACGGGCTCTAATTCGTTTATGTTTTCCATGGCTGCAAGCACCGCTAATACGCCAAAACTTATGCCCAGTATTTTCACAGTAAGCGGTTTCTGCTGCCTAAAAAAGATACTGTTAATCATCTGCCCAAGAAAACCAACAAGACACTGATATCGGATGGTGAAACACCACTTATCCGCGAAGCTTGAGAAATCGTAACCGGTCGAATTGCCTCTAACTTTTCACGAGCTTCGTATGACAATGATTTCAATTTTCTATAATCAAAATCTTCTGGTATTTTAATATTTTCTAAGCGCAATAATTTATCTGCGTTGTTTTTTTCCTTGGCAATATATCCTGAGTATTTTACCTGTACTTCTGCTTGCTCCAAAACCTCGGTGTCCAAATTATGTTCAGCCACAAAATTGGAAACAGCATCTAATCGCAGCATATGGTCCATAGTCACATTAGGTCGTGAAAAAACCTTGAACATTTTATCAGATTGCTTTACCGGAGAAGATGAAACCTCTTCAAGAATTGGATTGATTTCCTCTGGAGTAAAACTCGTGTTTTTAAAAAACGCAACAAACTTATCGGAGTTCTTTTCCTTTTCTTCCATCCTTCTAAGACGTTCTTCTTTGGCCAAACCTAGCTCATAACCCTTTGGAGTCAATCTTAAATCTGCATTGTCTTGACGTAACAAAGTTCTATACTCGGCTCTTGAGGTAAACATACGATAAGGTTCTTCTGTGCCCTTTGTGATTAAATCGTCTATTAAAACCCCTATATAGGCCTCATCCCTTTTAAGCATAAAAGGCTCTTTCTCATTAATCTTTAAATGGGCATTGATGCCTGCCATCAAGCCTTGAGACGCCGCCTCTTCATAACCAGTTGTTCCATTAATTTGACCTGCGAAATACAAGTTATTCACCAACTTCGTTTCCAAAGTATGTTTTAATTGGGTGGGTGGAAAATAATCATATTCGATAGCATAACCTGGTCTAAAGAACTTTACATTTTCAAAACCTACGACAGATTTCAAAGCTTTATATTGAACATCTTCTGGCAAGGAGGTTGAAAAACCATTTACATAAACCTCAACAGTATGCCATCCTTCCGGCTCTACAAAGATTTGATGTGAACTCTTATCCGCAAATCGATTAATTTTATCTTCTATGGAGGGGCAATATCGAGGGCCGATACTTTTAATCCTGCCATTAAACATTGGAGACCGGTCAAAACCTTCGCGTAATAAATCATGCACCAATTGACTCGTATGGGTCATGTGACAGTCGCGTTGTTCCTTTAATTTTGGTGTCTCTAAATAAGAGAATTTTTCAGGATTATTATCGCCCGGTTGAAGAATCATTTTAGAATAATCCAACGACCTTCCATCAACTCTTGGTGGCGTGCCTGTCTTCATACGACCACTTTCAAAGCCAAAATCAACCAATTGTTCTGTTATTCCTGTAGCCGCCTTTTCGCCTGCCCGGCCGCCACCAAATTGTTTTTCTCCAATATGGATTAGTCCATTTAGAAAGGTTCCGTTTGTCAACACAACCGCCTTTGCTCTCACATCTATCCCTAAAGAAGTTCGGACCCCAACAACTTTATCCCCTTCGACCAGCAAGCCGGAAACCATCTCTTGGTAAAAATCCGCATTTGGGGTATTCTCCAAAGCCAGACGCCACTCTTCAGCAAAACGCATTCTATCATTCTGGGCCCTTGGACTCCACATCGCCGGACCCTTAGATTTATTAAGCATCTTAAATTGTATTGCAGACTTGTCGGTTACAATACCACTATATCCCCCTAATGCGTCAATTTCCCTAACTATTTGTCCTTTTGCAATTCCGCCCATAGCAGGATTACAGGACATTTGCCCAATAGTCTGAAGGTTCATGGTAATCAACAAAGTTTTTGACCCCATATTGGCAGCGGCGGCAGTTGCTTCCGCACCTGCATGACCTCCACCAACTACTATTACATCGTATTCTTTATCAAACATAATTCTTATTGTTCCACGTGGAACAATTCTATCATTTCACTTTCCTTATTTCGCATTTCAGCCTTCTCTTCTTCTCCCTTGTCATTGTAGCCTAGTAAGTGTAGAACGCCATGACTCATCACTCTCAATAACTCCGTTCTAAATTCAACCTTAAAGCCTTCGGCATTCTCTTTCACACGCTCTACAGATATAAAAACATCACCAGATATGGTATTGTTTTCTGTATAATCAAATGTAATAATATCGGTAAGCGTATCGTGGTTTAAATACTCTAGGTTGATGTTACTTAGGTACTCATCATCGCAAAAAATATAGCTCAAATTACCCAATGATGAATTCTCCTTTTCTATAATCCTACTTATCCAATCGGAAAACTTTAAACTATCTTCTAACCTAAAATCTACTTCGTAGTGAAAATCAACCTTCATCTTTAAAATAGTTCTTAACCTTTTGCTTATAATTTTGCCGCAAAGGTAAGGCTTGTCTATTTAAAATCTCAATGGTATTGCTTTTGTTGTTCAATAAGGCCGGTTTTGTCAAAATGGGATTTTCAAACTGGTTTACATTTGTTTTGCTTTCTCGCTCTTTTTTCTCCCCTTGCTTCAAAGCCGCATTTTCTAATTTTAACAACTGTTGTTGAATTCTATTCATCTTATTCACCGTGCGCTGCGTTATTCCGTTTTCTAACAAATCATTTTCGAAATCTTCCATTTGTTGAACCAACTTTTTTGCTAAGTCCTGTTTATCCCGTTGTAGAATATTCTTCAACTGCTGTTCCAGTTTATTGCGCAAAACTTGCTGTTCCTTATAAATTTCAAAGATTTCTCTTAACTGTTCTTCAGATTGTCCATTACCTCCTTGGCCTTCACTATTTCCCTTTCCATCACCCTTTTTTCCATTTTTTCCTTCACCATCTTTGCCATTTTCACCATTATTCCCTCCATCACCCTCTTTTCCAGAACTACCTTCTTTACCTTCATTTCCTTCTTTTCCACTTTCGCCATCTTTACCTTTTTCGCCTTTTCCTTCTCCACCCTGTTTTCCTTGTTTACCAGATTGCCCCTGTTGCCCCATCTTTTCTTGTAAGCTTTGTTGTCCTTTGATAATATCTGGCAACTGTGAATCATCTCCTTTACCCTGGCCAGAACCAGACTGCATACTCTTCTGCATATTGTCCAGCAGCTTGGCCAAAAAATCCGCTAAGGTGTTCGACGCTGTCAATACATACTGCTGATATGAAGCCCCTTGGTACATTTGATTTTCCGCTATACTCTCCAAAGATTTATCTATATTATAATACACCTCCGTTATCTGCTCATTAACCACTTCTGAAAGTTCGGCCCTACGTAATGATAAGGCAAAAAGACTGTCATCTACATGCTCAAAAAGTCCACGTAATTCTTTTTGTTGACGTACCGTACTTGAAAACTCAGAAATATTACCTCTAGCTTCTTGAATATTATCAAATAACTTTTCTTGCTTAAACGAAAATGTAATAAGATTGTCTAAAATCTGTCTCAGCATCTCAGCATCCTCTGCAATAGATGAACCGCCTCCGGATGAAGATGAACTTTGCTCCAAACTTTTGCTCATCTCTTTCATTTTTTGTGCGGCCGACTTTTGCTTTTTTGAAGCGTTATTCTCGGCATTTCGTTTTTCTTCACTCTGGGAAGACTCCTCTATGCCCTGATGCTTGTTTATTTCTTCTAAAGCGTCTTGCTGATCCTTTTTAACCGCTTCTTGTTTTTGTTCACTGATGTCAATATCCAATGGCTTTTTTAAAGCTTGATTATCTTTTTGGAGTTCACATAACTCTTTGGAAATTTCTTCAAATTTCCCATTCAACCGTTCTTGCTGTTCATTAGAAAATTCTTCACCAAGTTTCAGCTCCGATAGTAACCTCTGTCGTTCAGCCAGTTTGTCCAATTCTTTTGCCAACTGTGAAGCTTTCTCCGTTACATAATACCGTTTGGTCAATTCTAAAAGCTGCTCTAAATTACGTTCACTGTTACTTTGTTTCTTGCTGAGCTCTTCCAATCGTTTCTTTAAATCTTCTTTATTAATCTTATCGGCAACTTTATTTAATTCTTCTAAAAGCTTTTTGTTCTTTTCTGCCTCCAATTCTTGACGCTCTAAACGCTCTCTTAACAGTTCGTTCAACTCATCATTATTCTCACTCTTATTCAGATTATCTTTAAGTTCTTTGCTGAACTTTTGCATCATCGATTCTTGACCCTCCTGCTTTTGTAAATAATCCTTTATCTGATTCTGTTCATTGAAATTAAGATTACTGTTCTCCTTCTGTCTGTCGTTAATTTTCTGTAGCTCTTCTTTTTGCTCCTTGAAATTCTCCAAAGACTTATCTAAGTTCTGCAAAATTGACTTTTGAGACTCTAACTCCTTGTTTTTCAATTGATTATCATTCAATACAGTAGTGCTAAACACTTGACTTTTAGTAGATTTGCCATTTCGTAGGCCGTCATTATCCACCACCTCGAAGTATAAATCATAATCCTCACCCTCTTGTAAGTTTATGCCTGACGGAAATGTATAATAGAACTGTTCTACATTGCTTTTGGTCTGAAGCAAAACCACTTTTTTACCAAGCTGTGGTTTGTTTTTAGGATAATAGACCAAGCTAATACTCTTCAACCCAATATCATCAGCAGCCAACCCGGCATAATAGGATAGATTCGGATTCAAAGAGTCCAACGTTTGTTCGACTTTAACCGAAGGGTAAGCATCTTTAACAACCTCTAGTTGGTAGCCCAAAGTTTCGTAAGCCTTCACATTAGCGTTTGAAGTGACCAACTCATAATCTAAATCCGAATAAATCGATTTTGAAAGCGTGAATCGGGAATAATCCTTTAGAAAACCACGTATTGTGTCTGTTGTTATCAAATCTAAGGCATCAGTGTGTGCGCCAATAATACTCCAAGTAACTTTTGTTCCTTCAGGAATTGTGGCATTACCCGTACCCTTTAAAACTTCATTTCGTTTACCAAGATATCCTGGGTAGGCCAAGTTCATTTCAAAATTTTGAATTGCTGGAACTTTTCCCACAATAACGTTATACACTTTAGAATCAAATCCGTTCGCCGAAAAGTAAAAATCAGTTGAGCTAATTGGAGCCTGAAAAGTAAATTGAAACTGTCCGTCCACTTCTTGCATAAATAGTTCTTTTCCATCAATAACTACTGCAACGTTTTCTGGTTTTACCTTTCCTTCAGTAATTAAATTTAGTGTGAGAGCCTCATCCTCTAATACATTTAAGTTCTCATTGAGCAGTTGAAAAGAAAATGGCGCAGGCGGTTCATAGGCCACGTCATAATTTACTACCCGTTTATACGAGCCAAAAAACGCCGCGATATTACCAGAAAACCATATCAACCCAAACAACAAAACAGGAATCAAAACGTACTTCGCATATTTAAAATTCTCATTAAAATCAACAGCTTTCACAAAAGGGATTGGTCTCATTTCTTGAGAGCGTTGTTCTATTGCCGCAACAAGCAAGTCTGACGCTTGATTGCTCTCAGCCAAATCTAAAAGGTTAACCAGCTTGTCGGCCACATCAGGAAAATGCTTTCCGATTAACAAAGAGGCCTCTCTTTTTGAAATGCCCTTTTTTACCTTAAATAGATAAAACAAAGGGGTCAAAATAAAACGATAAAGAAGAACCAACTCGATGCCAACAAAAACCAATAATAATACAAGACGTAAGGTAGACCCCAACCAAAGAAAATACTCCACAGCTGTTATGATCAAGAAAAAAAGTAGCCCAAGGGTTATAAATAACAGAAGCCCTTTTACCAAAAGTTTAGTGTAATACTTTTTGGTAAAGGCGTTTAGCTTTTCAAGTATACTATTAAAACTGTCCAAAATCCGCTATATTTAATACCAAGATACCCGTTGTTTCAAAATGGGGCTGAAAATTTTATGTTAAAATAGACGATATGAAGGATTTAAAGTATCTAGCGGCCTTAACGATACCAATCTCTGCTGCAATCAGCATCTATTTTAAAGGATATATGAGTTTTTTTACTCCTTTTTATGCCTTTGTTATTATTCCCGTACTTGAGGTTATGTTGCCTCATGATGCTTCTAACCTAGAGGTTGAAGAAGTTGAAATTAAATCGAAAAACAAGCTCTTTGATTGGATGCTCTATCTAAATATTCCTATAGTATTTGGGTTTATGCTATTTACCTTATGGGATATTACCCAACAATCTTATGCACTTTATGAGTTTATAGGGCTAGTATTTTCCATAGGCATCGTATTTGGCGTAAACGGTATTAATGTAGCCCATGAATTGGGGCATAGGCAACAAACCTTTGAGCGCTACTTGGGCAAACTATTATTGCTGCCGTCTTTTTATATGCATTTTTATATTGAACATAACTTTGGGCACCACGCCCATGCCGCTACAAAAGAAGACCCAGCCACCGCACAGTATAATCAATCTGTTTATTCGTTTTGGTTTACCTCAACACTGCGGCAATATCTAAACGCATGGAAAATTCAACACAAACTCTTAAAGACTGAAAATAAAAATTTCTTCTCTTTAAAAAACGACATGTTTTTCTATACCCTTATTCAGCTTGCTTACCTTGTTTTTGTCTTCATATTTTTCGGACCACTAGGCGCCTTATTCGCTTTAGCCGCCGGTGTAGTCGGTTTTCTATTACTAGAAACTGTTAACTATATTGAGCATTATGGTTTAAGACGTTTCAAATTGCCTTCAGGCCGTTACGAAAGAGTGAGAGAATGCCATTCATGGAACAGTAATCACATCATCGGTAGAATTGTGCTTTACGAACTAACAAGGCACAGTGACCATCACTACAAATCTTCAAAAAAATACCAAACTTTAGATTATCATGATATCTCTCCGCAAATGCCCTATGGGTATCCTACATCTATGGTTTTATCTTTTATTCCACCGCTTTGGTTTAGCATTATGAACAAGCGTATTCCAAAAGAAATGAGACTGACTATATAGTCGATTCAGCTTAAAAGAGTTCATTACCTTTGTGGCTCAATTTTTAATAATGAGTCAAAAAGTTCGGGTTCGTTTTGCCCCAAGTCCAACAGGGCCACTTCATATAGGTGGTGTTCGCACGGCATTATTCAATTATTTGTTCGCCAAAAAACATGGTGGAGATTTTGTGTTGCGCATAGAAGACACAGACCAAAACCGTTATGTAGAAGGCGCCGAAGACTATATCATTGAAGCTTTGAACTGGTGCGGAATACCTTTTGACGAAGGCCCTTCGACTCCGCTCAAAACAGGCCCGGGAAAAGAAAAGCGTTTTGGTCCATACCGCCAAAGTGAGCGAAAAGACCTATATAGTCAGTATGCCTTAGAATTATTAGAAAAAGGACATGCCTATTTTGCCTTTGACACTTCTGAACGATTAGATTTTCATCGCAAAGACCATGAAGCCAAAGGCAAGACCTTTATTTATAATTGGCATAATCGCTTAAAGTTGGATAACTCCCTTTCGCTGTCTGCGGAGGACACAAAATCAAAACTGGATTCTGGTGAACCCTATGTGATTCGTTTTAAGTCTCCACAAGATGAAAAATTGCATTTAAATGATATCATCCGTGGTGATATTGAAATCGACACGAATGTTTTAGATGATAAAATTCTCTTTAAAAGTGATGGCATGCCCACCTATCATTTAGCTAATATTGTAGATGACCACCTGATGGAAATTACCCATGTTATTCGTGGTGAAGAATGGTTGCCCTCTTTGGCATTACATCAGTTATTATATAATGCCTTTGGTTGGGATACGCCCAAATTTGCACATCTACCATTGATTATGAAACCGACCGGGAAAGGGAAACTGAGCAAGCGCGATGGTGAAAAAGGAGGGTTCCCTGTTTTTCCATTGTCTTGGAACGAGTCTGAAGGCTACCGAGAAGCAGGTTATTTTTCAGAAGCCGTCGTTAACTTTTTAGCGATGTTGGGCTGGAATCCTGGAACGGAACAGGAGCTCTTCTCCCTTGAAGATCTTGTTCAAGAATTTAGTTTAGAGCGTGTAAATAAATCTGGAGCTCGCTTTGACCCTGAAAAGACCAAATGGTATAATCATCAGTGGTTACAGCTCAAAAGCAGCGCAGAATTGGCTGAATTGTTTAGTTCGGTGTTGGCCGAAAAAGAGATTTCTCGCGAAGCTCGAAATGACAGCTATGTTGAAAAGGTAGTGGGATTGATAAAAGAAAGGGCAGACTTCCCCTCTGATTTTTGGGAATTGGGCAGCTACTTTTTTGAAGCACCAACTACTTATGCCGAAAAACCGGTAAAAAAACAGTGGAAAGAAGACACCCCACAAATTTTGCATGATGTGGCAAAAATTATTAGAAATACTTCTGATTTCAACTCTAAAAATTTAGAGACCAAAATCAAAGAATGGATAAGCTCTAACGAACTTTCCTTTGGTAAGGTCATGGGACCACTACGCTTGGTAATCGTGGGCGACTTAAAAGGCCCCCACCTCTTTGATATTTTGGCAATGATAGGTAAAGAAGCGTGTTTGGTTCGTATAGAGAACGCAATCAAAACTTTGGGCTAGGCACCTAATCCAAGTCCTCTAACAATATCTCAAACTCGTACTTAAAAAATCGTTTGGAAGGTTCACTGGATTTCCAATCCCTTACATTGTAGATGTTTTTGCCAGGACTATCTTCCTTGTAAACTTTCAGTACTTCACCTGCTTGATTTTTAACAACAATGGAGTCAATATCAATAAATGTAGGCTCTAAATAGGTGCTGCCAATATCAAAACCTTCTTGAAAACGTTGTGTTTGATTAGGTGCTACCTGTAAAATTGTATCTAATTCCACTATTGCGGAAACAACGTCTATAATCAGGGTTTGGGAAGTTAGGTTCTCAATATCCGCTTCCATATCCGAAACTGGGTCACAGCCCAAAATGCTTAATGCTCCCAACAAAATAAAAGTAAGTCTTCTCATTTTCCAGTGTTTTATGTATAAACAATTTAAAGGCACTTTACCCTAATCTAGAACCTGTTATAAATATGTTAAATGCCGGAGTTTAAGTTAAGTAGCCCCAACAATAGTTCTTTGATGTTTTAGCCAAATCAAACTCAATGCATAACTTTAAAGATTCTGAAAGCACAAGTTCATCGTTCATCCAAATTCCTATGGGGTTTCATAACTCATTTAAAACGACTACTTATCTAAACGATGTTTCTTATACTTTAAAATAAGCCCTTCAACAGCGCGAAGCATCATTGGCTCGGCACGGGTTGTCCAATTAAGGGCGCCATCTTTGTCCAATTCAGAATGGCTTTCGGTATCTATTGCGTTTGCATTTGAAGAAGATATAAGTGTTCCGCTTTTTAAGTCGTATATTCTAATTGCCACTGAAGACCTATTACTTGTTGCATAACTAGAACTACGGTTGTTCCTATAAAAGCTGCTCGCATTATTTGATATAATTTCTCCTCTTACATTGATTAAAAAATCAGAGTCAGAATTTCTATGTAGTTCCTTTAGCTCTGATGGAGTGGGTTCGAACTTTATATCTGGTCCGACTAGTGAACTGTTTCTCAAGGCTATTAAATCGATTAAAGAATCACCTAATATTTTTTTAAACTCTTCATAGGATTCTTCATATAGCTTTTTGCTATATCTGATTTTTGAATTGGACTGCACATTATTAAGAATCCATTTGCCCGTGCTAAAATCAAGCTCTTTTCCGGAATCAAACTCATAGGTATATTTTCCGCCAACACAAGATGAACCTAGAAACATTATCAAAATACCAATTACAAACATCCCGTTTTTAAGTCTCATATAAACTGTTCTATGTCTAACTCATTACTTTTTGCCAAATATTATAGTCAACCAAGATAACAAATCTTCATATGTGCTAGGTTGCCCAAAAGTCATGCCATCTGCTATTTTGTAACAATTCTCTACTAAAAGCTACTAACCTATTACTCTCTTTTGTATTTTAAACACATAAACTAAAAACACTATTACTATGGGCAGTTATATTTGGATTCCTTTGGCATTTTTTATCGTTTTGACAATACTTTCGGGTGTATTTATTGTAAAACAACAGACCGCCGTTATTATTGAAACCTTCGGTAAGTTTACCAGTGTGCGACAATCGGGTATTCAGTTTAAAATTCCTTTTGTGCAACGCATTGCGGCAAGGGTCGGTCTAAAGATTCAGCAATTGGATGTTATCATTGAAACCAAAACTTTAGATGATGTATTTGTAAAACTCAAGGTTTCGGTACAATATGTAGTTATCAAGAGTAAAGTTTACGATGCCTTTTATCAGTTAGAATATCCTCATGATCAAATTACCTCTTACGTGTTTGACGTGGTACGAGCAGAAGTGCCTAAAATGAAATTGGATGATGTCTTTGTAAAGAAAGATGATATCGCCATTGCGGTAAAAGGTGAGTTGCAAGATGCGATGTTAGAATACGGTTACGATATCATCAAAACCTTAGTGACCGATATTGACCCTGATGCACAAGTAAAAGAAGCGATGAATAGAATTAATGCTTCGGAGCGTGAAAAGATAGCAGCGCAGTTTGAAGGTGATGCCGCACGTATTTTAATCGTTGAAAAAGCGAAGGCAGAAGCTGAAAGCAAAAGATTGCAAGGGCAGGGTATCGCAGACCAACGACGTGAAATTGCCCGTGGTTTAGAAGAATCTGTTGAAGTATTGAACAAAGTCGGTATCAATTCTCAAGAAGCTTCGGCGCTAATTGTGGTAACACAACATTATGATACTTTGCAATCAATTGGTGAGGAGACCAATACCAATTTAATTCTTTTACCTAATTCTCCTCAAGCTGGTAGTGATATGTTGAACAATATGGTGGCTTCTTTTACAGCAAGTAATATGATCGGGGAACAAATGAAAAAAACCAACCCAAAGAAAAATGGTTAAATCATGCTTGATTTTCTTGATGTTACCAGTAATGGCCTTAGGTCAAGAAAATCCTTTTTTTAATCCCGGCGGCTATTTTTTAAGCCTCGGTTCGGCAGAAATTAGAACCGCTTCCATAGCTACTGGTGATGTGGATAGTGATGGCGACTTAGACGTAGTTACCGCAGAAGGTAGGCACTGGCCGGCTCCCAACAGTATTTTTTATAATGTGGGAAATGGTGTGTTTAGGACATCCCGCGTATTGGATAGCGAGTGGTCTTCATGTTATGCTGCAGAATTGGGGGATTTAGATGGTGATGGCGATTTGGATATTGTAACAGGAAATGACATGCATCCTAATATTTGGTACAGAAATAATGGAAAGGGTCTATTTGAGCGTGCTGGTTTAGTTGGTGGGAAAACTACCCCGACAAGAAATGTTGCATTAAGTGACATTGATGGTGATGGCGATTTGGATGTTCTCTTTACCAATAGGGGAAGCGCCAATGAAATCGCTATTAACGATGGAAGTGGAAATTTTAACACGATTGTTCCCTTTGGCTCAGATGAAGATTCTACCATAGACATTGTAGCTGCTGATATGAACCAAGATGGTAAATTAGATTTAGTGCTGGCAAATCGTGATGAGCAGCAGAACTATGTATATCTGCAAGAAGGCTCTCTTGTATTCAAGGAAAAAATTCCATTCGGTACAGGTAAAGATGAGACCCGTTCTGTAGCAATTGGTGATATCAATAATGACGGCTATCCAGATATCGTAACCGGAAACTTAGTTGGTTCAAACTATGTGTATCTAGGTAACGGAAAAGATTTCAAGAATACGATCCCTTACGAAAAGGAAGACTTGGCAACTGCGAGCGTCAAAGTTGCAGATTTAAATAACGACGGTTTTATAGATATCGTCAACGCAAATGGAGACGAGGTAAATTACGCATATATCAACACGGGGAAAAACTCTTTTGAAAAAATTCCGCTTAATCCGGAAATTAAGATGGACACCTATGATATTCACCTTGCAGATATTAACGGTGACAATTACTTAGATATTTTGGAAGCGAACTCCGGAGATTTGAACCTCTATTACCTTAATAGGTGCGGGAGAATAAAAAAAGACAAATAAGGCTATTTCCAAGAGCTTCTATACCAACATGGACATTTGGTTGAGCAATTAGATAAAGGGCCTTTAATTAGCTCAAAAGCCCTCGTTTTTTATAGAAAATACCGATTGATATATTCAATCAAATAGGATTTTCTTATACGAAGATTATTCTTTCAAAATCCTAACTATTAATTCTTCTGTTGAATTTTCGCCCAAGTATCCCTCAAAGTAACCGTACGATTAAAAATCAAATTTTCGGGCTTTGAATCGGTATCAACATTAAAATATCCTAAACGCTGAAATTGAAATTTTTCTCCAACCTTGGCGCTTTTAAGATTAGGTTCCAAATATCCGGTAATTGTTGTCAACGAATCCGGATTTACAAAATCCATAAAATCTTTGTCCTTATGTCCATCGGGGTTTTCGTCATTGAACAAACGATCATACAATCTTACCTCTGCGGTGATAGCATGTTTAATCGAAACCCAATGCAGGGTTCCCTTTACCTTACGTAAACTTTCTTCTGTTCCACTACCGCTTTTACTTTTAGGGTCATAGGTACACTGCACCTCAATAATATTCCCATCGGTATCTTTTGTGCATGACTCCGCTTTAATAATATATCCGCTTTTCAATCGAACCTCACTACCTAATTTCAACCTAAAGAATTTTCGATTGGCTTCTTCCCTAAAATCCTCCTGTTCTATATACAGCTCTCTAGAAAATGGTACTTCTCTCGTACCTGCACTTTCATCCCCTGGGTTGTTTTCGGTTTTCAATAATTCCTCCTTATCCTTAGGGTAGTTCGTAATCACCAATTTTAAGGGATTTAGAACCGCCATTACTCTTGGTGCAATCTCATTTAAATGTTCACGAACGTGAAATTCCAATAATGAAACATCAACAAGGTTATCGCGTTTTGCAATACCAATGGTATCTGCAAAATTGCGGATAGATTCCGGTGTGTACCCTCTTCTGCGCAATCCGGAAATCGTAGGCATACGAGGATCGTCCCAACTCGAAACAACACCATTTTCTACCAACTGGAGCAGTTTTCGCTTGCTTACTATCGTGTGACTCAAATTTCTACGCGCGAATTCCCGCTGTTTGGGTCTCAGCTTATCAGAAGATACCAATTGGTCTAAACACCAGTCGTAGAGTTCTCTATGTGGCAAAAATTCTAAAGTACATAGCGAATGTGAAACTTGCTCCAAATAATCGCTTTGCCCATGTGTCCAATCATACATTGGATAAATACACCAATCGGTATTTGTTCTGTGATGTGCTTTATGTAAGACGCGATACAAAATAGGGTCGCGCATCAACATGTTTGGCGAAGCCATATCTATTTTGGCCCTAAGCACATGTTTCCCTTCATCAAACTCGCCATCCTTCATTCTTTGAAACAGTTGTAAATTCTCTTCTACAAATCTATCTCTATAAGGTCCGGCAACCCCAGGTTCTGTGGGGGTTCCTTTCTGTTTTGCCATTTCCTCGGAAGATTGGCTATCTACATATGCCTTCCCTTCTTTGATCAATTGAATGGCCCAATCATAAAGCTGCTGAAAGTAATCTGATGCATAACATTCTTTATCCCACCTATACCCAAGCCATTCTACATCCCTTTTAATGGCATCAACATATGCCTTTTCTTCTTTCGCAGGGTTTGTATCGTCAAAGCGCAGGTTTACCGGGGCATTATAGCTTTCACCAAGCCCAAAATTTAGGCAAATTGAGCTCGCATGGCCCAAATGCAGATACCCATTTGGTTCGGGTGGAAAACGAAAACGTAAATCGTCTCGTTTATAATTATTTGCTAAATCTTCTTCAACAATATGTTCAATAAAATTGAGGGCTTTTTCGGCCTTTTCCATCAGAATTAATTTGTAAGCGCAAATGTAGGAAAAATGCGGTGTATCGTACGTTTTTCGAGCCTACTCCAACAAAAAAATCGAATTCACAACATATTTAGGGGTGTGTACAACAATAAGTTTCCATTGCCCCTAATATCAATCATATTTGTATATAGAATACCGTATTACCATCTGAGCCAGTGAAATACACTGTCTCAAAATCTTAAAAAGCAAGAAAAGCGACCCCAAAGCTAAACCATTGCCTTATGAAAGATGTAAACCTATGTAGAACACTTATGCTGACCGTATGTATTGCGCTGTTCACCAGCACAATAGCAATTGGTCAAGTATTGAACAAACCTGAGCCTGCACCAAATGCGAACATCGGAGCGACCTCTCCGTGGACCGCTGCATGTGCCTCTGCCGATTTCAACGAATACTTTATGAACTTCACTTGGAGCCCACCATTAGTGGACTCTGCCAATGAATTCATACTTGAGCTTTCCGATGCTTCGGGAAATTTCGATGCGCCAACAGAGTTGGATAGGGTAAGTGACAAGAATACTAATTTTGATTTCGATTTTAGCTTTTCCCTGGCAACTGATGTGCAAGGCGATGGATATCGCTTTCGTGTGAGAAGCACAAGTCCTGCACTTATGAGTCCAGAGTCAGACGCCTTTTCGATGTATTATATTGGGTATAATAACCCTATTCTTATCAGTAAAGATGGTAGTGGAAACATTCCTCCTGGAGGCGTCATTGAAAACTGTAATAGTGGAAACATTACGCTTGCAACGCATAATGTGACTACGCCACAAAACTACAACTACAATTGGTACCGAAGCGGAACCTTATTAAGCGAAAAAACAAACTCCATTACGGTGACCCAAGATGGAATGTATTTTGTGGAAATCGATTATGGACCTAATTGTTCCGGTTCTGCAAATACTTTATCCAATACGATAGAGATTCAAACAGGTGCTTCTTCCGGAATTGCCATTGCTGCTTCTTCTGGCACTACTTTATGTGCGGGGCAGACAGTTGACTTAGTTGCAAATATAGATGACCCTACTTGGACCTATACTTGGTACCAAGATGGTGCGGCAGTAACATCACCAACTTTAGGCGACAGTTCATTTACAGTGAATAGTTCCACAGCAAACTTTGAAGGAGACTACACCCTACAAATTGAGGGTAGTGGTGTATGTACAGAAACCACAAACGCAATCACCATTTCTAATGCCGGAAACTTTTCTGTTTCCTTAGGTAATGATACCAATATCGTTTTACTTCCAGGCCAAACAAGAACCTTAAGCGTCTCTTCTACAGCTTCAAGTGCAACATACCAATGGTATAAAGATGGAAGCCCCCTCGCTGGTGAAACAAATACGACATTAGAAATTTCTGCTGTAGGCGTTTATTTTGCGAGAGTAACCGAAAATGGTGGTGCATGTTCAGGAAACACAAAAGATTCTGAAAACACTACTGCAGTGTTACCAGCCAGCTTTGAATTTACTATTGATTTTTCAAGTACCTATACTTCTTGTGAAAGCACAAGCGCAGTATTGGCTTTAACACAAATCAACGCGGTTGCAACGGACGGCACTAGAACAGATGTGACTGCGGACCTATCAGCTGACTTCTCTTATCAATGGTTGAAAGATGGCGTATTGGTAGCCGGTGAAACAAGTAATACCATTTCTTTGGCCTCTGCGGCTGAAAACGGCAACTACACATTAGAAGGTAGTTTAGATTCTTTTAGTCCGAACTCCAATGAAAGAAACGCTACATTGGCTAGCGGAGAAACTGTTACTATTAGCAGTACGGACTTAGCCCTTTGCGATGGCATCAATAGTGTTACCCTTATGGCAGACATTGATTTAGCGAATGAAACATTTACATGGACAAGGGATGGCAATACCGTCTCAACAACCGACCGTTCACTTACCACTAGTGAAACTGGGGTTTATGAATTAGAGGTCCAACGCACTGGTTGCCCGGTTAGATCCAATCAGGTTACAATTATTCAGTTTGATGAATCTATTGTTACTGTAGATGCTGATGAAAACATCATCTTTCAAGAAGGTAGTGCCCAAACTATCGCTGCCTCAGGAGCCCAGTCTTACGAGTGGTACGATGAAGGCAACACCAGAATATCAAGTACTGACTCGGTCTCTTTGAGCGAAGAAGGAACCTACCTTTTGGTAGCTTCAGTAGGCAGCTGTCAAATAACAAGAACCTTTACCGTTTCTTTTAGGGACAATTTTGCAATACCCAATGTAATCACAGCAAATGGGGATGGCATAAACGATTTATGGGTATTACCTAATACCTTTTCGAGAAAACCCGACGTGACGGTTATTATCTATAATGAAAATGGTGAAGAGATTTTAAATCAACCCGATTACCAAAACAACTGGCCACAATCGTCAACAGCATTTACCAAACAAAACATGATTTTCTATTACCGAATTCTTAATGGCGGTAAAACATTAAATCAAGGAACCATAACAGTTATTCGCTAAGCTCATCATGAGAAAGATTCAAGTACTTAGTATTCTTATAGTCACACTTATATGTTCAGGCATGTATGCACAAGAGGAAAATCCTTTTTTAACATACGAAGCCCCATCACAGAACTTGATTAAGTTTAACAGGTTTTTAATTAACCCAACATTTTCGACGGTAAGAGAAGATAAGTCCTATATTAATCTTTTTCATAGAAACCAATCGGTATCTTTTGATGACAACAATCAAACCTACTATCTAAGTTATAGCGGTAGAATAGGGGATAGGAGTGGTCTTGGACTAAGTCTTTATACACAGCGTGAAGGCCTTTTTAGCAATCTTGGCTTATTGGCCAACTACGCCTATGGAATTAAATTAAGTGAAAAAAGCAATTTCACTTTTGGTGCCAATTTCTCATATTACACAAGTGGTTTTGATGAAGGTCGTGCAAACACCCTAGACCCCGATGATGTTGTCTTAAATAGTTTGGATGACAGTTCTTTAATATCTTTTCAACCTGGTTTTAATATTTCTTACGGGCAATTTGATTTTGGTGTTTTTGCAGAAAATCTTTTTGATTATAATCTAAAAACAAGTGAGTCGAATACCGAGTTTAACGAGAAAACATATTCTGGTCATTTACAATATACCCATCAGTTTAAAACTACTGAAGGTATTTTTGAAAGTGGTCGTCTTATGCCTCTAGCAAGAGTTAAAAGAGTGGGCGAAGACGGTTATACCCTTGGTGGCAATCTTATTCTTGACCTTCCAAAATTAGGGTGGCTACAAGCTGGATATGATGATTTTTATGGCGCTGCAGCCGGTATTGGTTTTAATCTAACAAAGAATATTTCGTTAGGGTATACCATTGAAAAAGGTTTAAGCGAACAAGCCCAAAATTTTGGGGCCACCCATGAAATTTCGTTGGCCTATTCTTTTACTCCAAACTTGACGGAAGACCGTGTAATGCTTGAAAAAGATTATGAAGACCTTGTTGTAAATGAAGAGCCAGAAGTAGAAGAAATCTCCATAACCGAAAAAGACGCCTTGATAGCTGACTTACAACAGAAACTGGCCGAAAACGACGCCATTCTTGATGAGTTGTTGCTTCGTCAAGATTCTATTGAGCGCACTAGGGAGTCCGATTTGGAACGTAGGTTCAATATGGTGATGCGAATGGTGCAAAGAGAAACCAATGGCAATCCTAATTTAAAGAACAAAGCCCGAAAGGCTTATTTTCAAGACGCGGATAGTATGGGCATCGCCAGTAATGTTAAAACTGACAACCCTATTTCGAATCAGGGCATAACCAGTTCGGCTTCTACAAAACAGGGCATAGCCTTAAAGACGGCTCCAAAAACTTCTCGTATTTCTAATAACGAGATAAAGACCTCTTCTAAGAAAGACGCAATTTCATTACAAAACAATATCAAAAAGAATGCTGGTGTAGCAGCTACTACAAACACTCCAAGTGCTGTAGTAAAAGATAAGATTTACCGACCAGCTACGGCCAAGCCTTCTAAGAAGATAAACAGTAGGCTAAAGGCCTTCAATATTCCTGATGTAGAGAGCGGTTATTACATTGTAGCCAATGTATACAATGGCGAAAAATACATGAACACTTTTTTAGAAGATTTAGAATCTCAGGGTGTTGATGCAGATTATATAGAAAATCCACGTAACGGACGCAAGTATGTCTATTTAAAGAAGTTTGCCAACAAACAAGAAGCCATGACCGCCTATGCTTCAAAAATGGGCGGAACTTACAATAATGATATGTGGGTAATGAAAGTGAAAGGCACAGATGATTATACCAATGACATCGCCGCTACTACTGGCACGTCTAAGTACGGGGCCAATACCCTTCAAAAGAATATTGTTGAGAACAACAAACAAAACCCAAATGAAGTAACTGCAAAAACCTATAACCTGAACGGAGTTGGTAGCGGGTACTATATCATCGCAAATGTTTTTGCAAACACCTCAAATGCAAATCGCTTTGTGAAAAAACTAAATGCGCAAGGTTTAAATGCGGGTTACTTTATAAATCCAGAGAACAACTACAAATATGTGTATTTGAAAAAACACGAAACTTGGAACAACGCACTAATATCTTATTATGATAGGTTAGATGATGCCTATGATGATAAAATGTGGATCATGCGTGTTAAGCCTAATAAAATAGCTTAGGTCAAGTTGTTTTGTATGCTTTAAAACTCATTGCGCCCCTCGAACGTTCTCCGGTTCTCACTTTTATTTTCTCTAAGATCAGCCGATTTTTCTGTTACCAACTCATATAGAAACATATTCTTCTCTCAAATTAACATATGTCTTTATCTTAAAAACACACTGTTCATCTATGCTCTCTTATTTGTAACCCCATTAAAACTAGGGCTTACCATGAGAAATCCTGCTTTCACAACAGAAAGTAACCCTGCTACAACAATAAGTTTTCGACCTCAGTTTTAAGGCTAATCTTTGTTATTGGATAAGATTGGAGTAGCCCTATTTCAAATAGACAAATAGCTTAACTCTATCACTAAAACAACGCCAAGTCGCCCCCGGTTTGGCCCAGTTTTATTAAACCGACGAACTAAATGAAACTATCTTTTAGGATACCAAAACCTGCTTTTCTTTTTTTACTTTTCATACTCTGCTGTGTTGGTATAGCATCTGCACAAGAATACAATACTTTCGAAGTTAGATACCAGAGTAATTTAAGGGGTGACCTTACTTTTATTGGCAACAACATTCTTAATAGGGACAGTGGCACTAGTGGCGAAGGCCCGAACGATGCCTATAATAATCAGCGCAACAACAATAACGGCTCCACCAACAATGATAACAGCGGTTTTTACAATTACAATGATTTTAAAAATATGCAGTACATTGATGTAGATAGTGATCCATCTACATTTAGTTCAAGTACTTCAACATTTACATTTGAACAGGCCGATTGTAATTTAATTCGCTATGCCGGGCTATACTGGTCAGCAACCTACCCCAGTGCAACGGCGAATGGCTCTTATAATAGTTCAGGCTATACCCCCAATACCGTAGCTGTCGGAACAGGAAGAGAAACCGATTTTAACCAAGTGAAATTTAGGGTTCCTGGAGGGGCTTATGTAGATATTACTGCTGATGAAGTATTGTTCGACGGATTTAACAGTACCGATAATACTGTAAGACAAAACAGTCCGTATGCCTGTTATGCCGACGTAACTTCTATGATTACGGCATTGGCCAATCCCGAGGGAGATTATACCGTGGCAAACATCAGGGCAACAACTGGGGGCTTGACTCCTGGGGGCGGTTCAACCGGCGGTTGGACCCTTGTAATTGTTTATGAAAACCCAACGGTAACCGGTAAGTTTATAACCACATTTGATGGTTTCGCAAGAGTAAACGGAACAAACACTATCGATATCGATTATAGTGGTTTTGAAACTATTCCTACAGGACCTGTGGAAGCTGACTTAGGTGCCGCTACACTTGAAGGGGATTTTAGAATAGATGGTGATGGTTTAAGCATTGAAGCCTCAAGCAATTCAGGTTTTACCGCAATAGGCAACGCCACCAATCCAACAGATAATTTCTTTAACAGTAATATTACCTTAGATGGGGTCGTAACTACCAATAGAAACCCGGCAAGTACAAATACGCTGGGCTACGACACCGATATCTTCCGCCTAAATAATGCGGCCAACTCCATAATACCAAATGGTGAAACGGCAGCAACATTTCGGTTTTCTACAGATGGGGACCAATATTATCCCTTCTTTAATTCCTTCAATGTTGAGGTTATTGAACCCAATATTGTTCTAGAGAAAAGGGTAGAAGATATTGCTGGAAATGATATTACTGGCGCAGGTGTAAACCTGGGCCAATTTTTAGATTATGTACTCTCTTTTCAGAATATCGGAAATGATAATGCGACAAACTATACAATACGTGATGTTTTACCGATTAATGTCACTCTTGATGAAACAAATCTAATCTTACCTGCTGGGGTTACCTATGTTTATGCGCCAGCTACAAGAGAAATAACTTTTACAATACCCAATAATTTAATCGAAGAAAACGATCCTGCCTCTAGCATTAGAATGCGGGTAAGGGTAGCTGAAAACTGTTTTGATTTTATTGATGCCTGTACCGATCAAATTCAAAATGTGGCATTTTCTACATACCGAGGCCAAATCAATACAGCACAAATAACCGATGACCCCAGTGTTAACGATTTTGATTCATGTGGTTTTGTAAATGCAGGTGCAACTAACTTCTTGCTAGATGACTTGGATGCCTGTGATTTTTCAAGAACGGTTCAATTGTGCGGTGATAGTGTGGTACTTGATGCCGGTGATAATTTTGATGCCTATTTCTGGTATGTAGATGAAAATAATGACGGTCTAATTGATGCAGGTGACACCCTTATTTCGGGTGCTAATACAGATACCCTTCTAGTAACTGAAGTGGGGACATATATTGTTGACAAACAAGTTGCTGACCCCTGTAAAGGTTTTCAAGAAATCATAACCGTTACTTTGTTTGGCACAACCCAAAGCAATCCGATAACAGCATTGATAAATGATACTTCCAACACTGTAGAAGGAGAGGTCGTCGTTTGTCCGAATGACGGTGAAGAACTGCCGGAAATATTTCTTTGTGGACTTAATGACACTGAACTTATTCAAATTAATATCCCTGATGCAGATAGTATTGTTTGGGAGCAACTAGATGAGGCAAGCTGTACTGCTGCTACTGAAGACTGTGCCAATAAAAACAATACCTGTACATGGAATACGGTCGAAACCGGAGGTGATTTTACAGCATCGGATGCTGGTCAATATCGAGTAGTCATCAACTACGCCAACGGTTGTTTTTCAAGGTTTTATTTTAACATCTTCAAAAACCCTCTCGACCCACAATTCAACAGCAGTGATATCATCTGTAATACCCCTGGTAACATTACTGTCACCAATATGCCTTTAGATTATGAATTTCAACTTGTTGACGCTGCCAACGATGCCGTTTTAGTGCCATATAGTGCCAATAATGGCCCTAGTTTTGATATAGCGGCCAACGGTGCTTATCGCGTTGAAATGAGACAACAAGGCATTGTAGATGGTTGTGTTTTTATACTTGACAACATAGGTATTCTCGATAGAGATTTTCAAGTTGATGTTACAAGTAGAGACACAGATTGTAATGGTCTAGGTGAGATATCAATATCCGTACTTAATGTTGAGGCCCAATATTATTATGAAATATCTCAAGGAGGAACATCCGTTGATACTTTTGGCCCATCTAACGACAATAATTATACCTTTGAAAACTTAAATGATGGCGTTTATGATATTCTTGTAACTACCGATGACGGCTGTAACTACACAGAACAAGTTACAATTAACGACCTTTCCGATTTAGATTTAACAGCGAGGGTTTCTCAACATATTACGTGTAGAGAGGGAAATATTCAAATGGACTCCTCGGGAGGCCAAACACCTCATAACTATGCTATCTGGTCTTATGTTGATGATAACGGGGTTACTGTTACTTCCTATCCTACCGTTAATGATATTCCGGCTGGTGAGTTTCAGACCAGTGTGATTTTTGACATTCTTAATCCTGGAGACTATACGTTCGTTGTTGTTGATAGAAATAATTGTTTTGCTTTTTCCAATACCGTAAATATTGAATTTCAACCAGCAGCAGATTTCGACCCGACTTCAATTATTAATGTGTCTTGTTTTGGAGAATCTACGGGTTCTATAACTTATAATTTGGTCGATGATAATGGATTTAGACTGACCTATTACTTGTTTGATGGAGCGACAACAGATGAAAACAATTACGACATAAACAATGCGCTTGCGACCAACACTAATGGGTTCTTTCCTAATCTGCCACAAGGCGATTACTTTATAGTTATAAACCAAAGAAAGGGTAGTGCCGATTGTGATTATTTTGAAACTTATTCTGTTTCAGGTCCATCTGCCGCAGTTACTTCCAACCTTGCGCTAATTCAAGATTATACTTGTATCCAAGGCGGCATTATAGAAGCTCAACCAGCTACAGGAGGAACTGCGCCATATGCTTACAGTATTGACGGTGTAAATTTCATTCCAGATACGACACCAAACGCTAATCGCTTTGAAAATTTAACCGACGGCACATACACCGTAACGGTTAGAGACGCAAATGGTTGTTTCTTCGTCACCAATAGTTTAACTCTTGACCCTTTAAACCCCCCAACCGATTTAACCTTTACAGCTAGCGACCAGAACTGTCCTTCACTTACATCAGATGTGGTGGTAACTGTTGTAGATGGAAACACCCCTTTCAATTTCGAAATCATTGCTCCTAGTGCAATCGCCGCAACATCTATTAGCGGAAATACTGCAAATTTTGATGGATTGGCCCCAGACACTTATACATTTAGGGTTACCGACGACAAAAATTGTGTTTACGAAGAAAGTTTTACAATCGCTCCAGCGCCACAAATAACTGTTACTGGTCAGCTAATCAATAATATTTCTTGTTTTGGTTCGACCGATGGAGAGGCAAGGTTTGTTGTTTCGGATTTTGTAACCTCTTTTGATTATTCCGTTACAGGACCATCAGCTTTTTCAGGAACTGGAGAAACCAATGGAACTATTGACTTAAGTGGTTTAGATAATGGTACATATACGATTACGGTAACTGACAATGACACTAATTGCTCTGCTACTACAAGTGTACTAATTAATGCCCCGCCCGCAGCCCTGGTAATAACAGATTTAGATGTTACAGATTTAAGTTGCTCTGCTACAGGAACTGTTCCTGGATCCGTAACAATAACGGCAGAAAATGGCTGGGGAGGATATGAATATGAACTTGAAGATCCCTCTGGAACTGTCACAGGACCACAAGGAACGAATTCTTTTACGGGCCTTACCGATACCTCAGGAAACTACACCGTTACAGTTAGAGATGCCGGTGGTTGTGAGGTGACCCAAACCTTTGGCCTTTCGCCTACTATTTCGCCTGTGTTAGACGTAGTCGCAAACAATCTGTGTTATGATAGTAGTACAGGTTTAGAGCTCACAGCGAGCGTTACTTCAGGTGGTGTTGCTCCATTTCAATATCGTTTAAACGGTGGGGCATATCAATCAAACACAAATTTTACTAGTCTAGGGCCAGGAACATACACAGTTGAGGTAATTGATAGCAGAAATTGTACGGCTTCGGCAAGTATTACTGTTTTCCCTACCTTAAATGCCAGCGCTAACCTTGTTAAAGATTTAGATTGTAGCGCGACCCCCGATGCAGAAATTGCGATTTCCATATCAGGAGGAAACCCAACATTCACCTATGAAGTGTTTTTAAACGGAGCTTCTTTTCAAGCGAATACTCCTGTTCCTAGCACATCATTTTCATATTTTACTACAACTCCAGGAACGTATACCTTCACTATTACCGATAGTGAATCTTGTACGGTTACAACGAACGCTATTGTAGTTACCGATAATCCACTGCCAACCGTATCCCCCTTGGTAACGGATGTGCTTTGTAACGGTGACTCCAACGGTGCGGTCGACCTTAACGTGTCGGGCGGACTCGCTCCATACTCCATCGTATTCGACGGTAGTGCGCCTTCCACGCAACAAACCTACACGG
>NZ_JBHULB010000018.1:0-501 GCF_042684265.1 Croceitalea marina
AAACCGTTGTAGTGCATTTGAGAAAAACATTTAGGATGATAAGAAACTATTGGAATGAAGAATGGAAAGACGTGGAATTTGACGAAGGAATTGCCGATATTGAACAGTTCAAAATCTCAAATTACGGTCGAATTTTAAACTGTAAAGGCGAAACCGAATTTGAAGTTAAAAAATCATACATAAATGGATACCAAAATCTTCCGCTAAAACAAAAACGGAACGGAAAATCGACCAGCAGATACGTGCACAAACTTGTGGCAGAACATTTTCTTGAACAGAACGACGGAATTTATGTCATCCATCTGAATTATGATAAAACCGACAATCGAGTGGAAAACCTAAAATGGGCAACCAAAAGAGAAAAGGAAATTCACCAATTCAACAATCCGAATTGGGAAAAAGTTGTGCAAAAAAGAGGTAAAAAAATCGGAAAACTAAACGAGGGAAAAGTGAAAATCATTAAACGCCAGTTGAAAAACGAAAAGAACAGAATCAATATGA
>NZ_JBHULB010000019.1:0-548 GCF_042684265.1 Croceitalea marina
ACAACGGTCTAGTGTATGATTTCGTTGCGTGTTTAAGCACTAAAGTTAGCAAATAAATCACAGATAGAAAGTCCGCGAGGACTTTCGTAAGCATGCTATAACTAGCAATGAATTATACACATTGTTGTAAAACGTTTTTTAATTCCATTCCACGTTCAGTTTTTCCAATTCTGCATTTAATTCAGCGAGTGAGTTCGGTTCAATTATCTGCGTGTTGATACTCAATTCTTTTTTGTCCGTTTTAATGATATAATCTCCAGCAAACTTCTTAATCCGTTTTATTTCAGTTAGATTTAGCTTTTTTCCTAATGGTCCGTTTACTGTTAAAATTCCGTTTTTAATACTCACATATTTATATTTCTTTTGATAGAAATAAGTTCCAAAATATGTCAATGAGATTAAAATCCAGCCATAATCAATCCAATGAAGTTTGTCGTCAAAGTATAATTGAACAAAAAAATAAACAAACCAAATTATTCCGAAAATCAGATTAAAATTCAGTTGTCGTTTTTTATATTGAATTTTCATTTCGCAAATGTTTTACAACG
>NZ_JBHULB010000020.1:0-604 GCF_042684265.1 Croceitalea marina
CCGGTCAATCAGGTGAAGTGACGGGCATCACTTTGATTATGGACAATGGTACCCAAGGTGATGGTACCGCAGATTGGACCATTCAGTTCGATAACATCAGATTGTGCGGAAACGAAAGTTCCGGGGGTGGTAGTGCTCTAGAGGCCTGTGACGGTGGAGAATTGGTAAATGATTTTGAGGCTGCCGATGATTCTATATTCAACAATTTTGGTGGTGGCGTAGGAACCATTATCGATAATGCCGATACTTCGGTGAACAGCAGTGCCAAGTTAGGTCAGTATGTAAAGAATGCAGGCGAGGTATTCGGTGGAATTACAATCGCTTTGGAGAACAACATTGCTTTGAACAACGGAACGTTTACGATAGACGTAAACTCAACATCCGTGAGACAGTTGTTGTTCAAGTTGGAAGGATTGAACCAAGAGCTGATTTTACCGACATCGGGTGCTGGATGGGAGACCATATCATATGATTTTACCGGTCAATCAGGTGAAGTGACGGGCATCACTTTGATTATGGACAATGGTACCCAAGGTGATGGTACCGCAGATTGGACCATTCAGTTCGATAACATCAGATTGTGCGGAAACGAAAGTTCCGGGGG
>NZ_JBHULB010000021.1:0-612 GCF_042684265.1 Croceitalea marina
GAAGAGCAATGGGAAGCGAAAATTGTAGAACTAGCAGAAGCGCTAGATACTTACATCCCAGAGCCAGAGCGTGCAGTAGACCTACCGTTCATCATGCCAATCGAAGACGTGTTCTCGATCCAAGGTCGTGGTACAGTAGTAACTGGTCGTATCGAGCAAGGTATCCTAACTGTTGGTGACGAAGTTGCTATCGTAGGTATCAAAGACACCATCACTACTACTTGTACTGGTGTTGAAATGTTCCGTAAGCTTCTAGACGAAGGTCGTGCGGGTGAGAACGTTGGTGCACTACTACGTGGTACTAAGCGTGATGAAGTTGAACGTGGTCAAGTACTAGCGAAACCAGGTTCAATCACTCCACACACTAAATTCGAATCAGAAGTTTACGTACTGTCTAAAGATGAAGGTGGTCGTCACACACCATTCTTCAAAGGCTACCGTCCACAGTTCTACTTCCGTACAACTGACGTAACTGGTGATATCTCACTACCAGAAGGCGTAGAAATGGTAATGCCAGGCGACAACATCCAAATGACTGTAGAGCTAATCGCTCCAATCGCAATGGATGAAGGTCTACGTTTCGCAATCCGCGAAGGTGGTCGTACAGTAGGC
>NZ_JBHULB010000022.1:0-640 GCF_042684265.1 Croceitalea marina
AAACAGGCCGTTGAAGATTGGTTTTATGTTCCCCGTTGGAAGAGAGCCGAACTGCCGACACAAGAAGCTGCAACAACTGCCAAATACAAGTATCTGGTATTTCAGGACAGCGTAGGTATAGCAAACCAACTAATACCGGCATTAGAAACCCTAGGTCATCAGGTGGTAACTGTTGAGGCCGGTAAGGGATATAAAAGAAATGGTGACCATCACTATGAAATAGAGGCCGACAATAAAGAAGACTACAAAGCATTGTTTGAGGGCTTAAGTGAACTTGGGGATTTGCCTGAAAGAATCTTACATCTATGGGGGGTAAATCCATTAGATCAACACAAAGACTATAACCAGGAAACTATAGAACTAGCTCAGAAGCTGGGATATTACAGCATGGTCAGTATAGCCCAGGCATATGGCGAACTCAGTACAGTCCAAGATCTCAAGGTATTTGTGATCACCAACAATATGCAGGAGGCCATCGGAGGGGATCTGACAAGTCCTGAGAAATCAACAGTCCTCGGACCCGTAAAGGTAATCCCCCAGGAATATTCCAACATAAAGTGCAAGAGCATCGATGTTGATTTGAATGCCTCCAATACCTCCATCTTTGTCGAGCAACTGTTAACAGAACTCAGTGGTGCCG
>NZ_JBHULB010000023.1:0-789 GCF_042684265.1 Croceitalea marina
TGCTGAGCCGTTTTCTAATAATTGCTCGATAGTAAAGAAAATTGCGAGTAATATCACGAACATTTTATCTGCGTTGATACTTATTAGGCTTTCAATAATATTGTTCATTTATGTTAGTTTTATGTTTTTTGGTCGCATGACACACAACGGTTTTGTATATGGAAAGTTGCGTGTTTGCGTGCGAGGATTTTCCGAAGGAAAATCAGACGTAGCAAACGTGCAACGACCATTGAATTTAGCACAAAATAGCAATTTTTTATATACGTTGTTAGCTTTTAGTGCTTTTTTGTCCGCTTAATAATTCATTCCGAATTTTCGTTTTTCAGTTAATTTATGTTTTCAGAGTTTGAGTAAATTCAGTAGTTTTCGATTCCGCAAACTTGCTTAAATTCCGCAATATTTTTAATTCAGATTTGAGTGAGCATTTCCGCAACTTGCTAAATTCCGATTGAGTGAGATTCCGACTTTTCCATTCAGTTTTCGATTCCGCAAACGAGCTAAAAAGTCAGACGCAATTCAATTCAGAGTTTGAGTGATAATTCAGCGTGTTTTTCAAAATTCGGCAACATAATTTTTCGGTTTTTACTTTCTTAAAACTCAAAAAAAAATCGAAAAACAAACAGGCTTTTTTCAATTCCGCAAACTTGCTCCAGCATTAAAGCTAACGGTTTAGCTATGAACAGTACGGGAGCAAACTAGCGTTTGCTTTCCGCCACGCACATAGCGAAATCTTTTTGTTTTGTTTTTTCTTTTCCTTGTTTAAAGCAAAATCCCAAAGATTTTGCGGAC
>NZ_JBHULB010000024.1:0-797 GCF_042684265.1 Croceitalea marina
CGCGGACTACTTGGCGAAAGATGTCATGTGAGAATAAGGAAGTCCAATTCACATGACATCCTTAAAAGTATTTTGCTATATTTCCTTAAAATTAGCCGGACTGAACATAGCGCGGCGTTGGCAACAAGCTGAAAAATGACAAACGAAATTGAATTTGACGAAAATTTGTGGTTTAATCACAAAGGCTGTGAAGGAAAACACTATCTGATTGGAAATCCTCATACTTTTCGCGGACGAATTTATGCTTGGTGTCCAAAAAAGGAACGAAGTTTTTTCGTGTCGATATCGGAAATTGAGCAAATGTCGGAATATTCAAAATATTGGATAAACGGATTTTTAAATGGAAATCAACCTGAACCACCAACTGACTCAAATGGAGATGTTGACTTTGACAGCGTGGAATATAAAAAATGGACTGAATCGGTTGAATTATTTACTCGAACTGGATATTGGACTGATGAAAAACGGAACTGTGAAAAATGCGGAATGGAATTACTAAACGCTGAACCAAATGAAACCTGTGAAAATTGTTAATCGGAATAAAAGCCAGTTGCCAACAATGTATAACCGCAATTACGGCGGATTCGACTACGTCCGAATCCACTCGGAATTGCTAACGCCAGTTCTTAACCGAAAATTAACGCATATTAACCCGTAACTGACGGTTATACGAGACCGATGATGGCCAATTCCTCCGGAACGTAAAAAACCGGGCGGTCGAGGTCGCCGCCCTACCTTTTTTTCCTATTTGCCATCATCGGCCAGGCAGTACGACTGCTATTCGTCCATAAAATTCC
>NZ_JBHULB010000025.1:0-936 GCF_042684265.1 Croceitalea marina
CAAAGGCGGAGAAGTACTTGTCTGCAAGGGAGATGTGGCCAATGAAGAACAGATGCTACAAGTCGTCCAAGAGGCGGAAGAGCTGTTCGGACAGATTCATGGCGTGATTCATGCTGCAGGAATACTACACAATGACAATTTCGGATTAATCAAAGACACTATTACAGAAGAAAGCGAAGAGCACTTTAAAGCTAAAATTTACGGAACATTAATATTAGGCAAAGTATTAAAAGACCATAATATAGATTTTGCCATATTAATGTCTTCCTTGTCATCCACCCTGGGAGGTTTGGGTCATGTGGTTTATGCTTCCGCCAATAAATTCATGGATGTTTATGCTCTTGGGAAAAATAGAGGAAATAACCAAAATTGGATATGTGTTAATTGGGATGTATGGCAAAATAAAATTATTGAAGACTCGATACTCGTCATCAACAATGCCATTAGGTATGAAGAGGGAATGAAAGCCCTGGATTATATAATTGACAGTAAAGGTTGTTCCCAAGTGCTCGTTTCTACAGGCGAATTGCAAGACCGGATAGATAACTGGCTTAATCTGGAGAAGATAACAGATACCAAAAAGAAAGAAAAGGCAAAAAGCATCAGTGAATGGAAGGATCTTGAAAAAGAGTTGGCCAGGATTTTCAAGGAAATGATCGGAGTCGAAAAGATCAGCAAAAACGACAATTTCTTTGAAATGGGTGCCACCTCTTTAACCTTGATACAGGTAAATGAGCAGATCAAACATGAACTAAAGCTTAACATCTCCATAGAAAAACTCTTCACCTACCCTACAATTTACGAGCTTGTCAACTACTTGAAAGAGGATAGTAGCTATGGCGAAAGTTTCCTTGATACCGAAAAACAAAAAGCGGTCATTTCCGAATCCAAGGATATTGCTGTCATTGGTATGGCTGGACGTTTTCCGGGAGCAAA
>NZ_JBHULB010000026.1:0-941 GCF_042684265.1 Croceitalea marina
AAAAAAAAGTTAAATATAAAGCCCTAATAAAAGCTAGAGAAAAATCTAAGGGGTTTGCGTCTTTAACTACTATTTGTAAGCCTTTCGGGATTAAACGTGATGCATACTACAAATACAAACGTAGAGCTGACAAACGTTTAAAACTTGAACAAAAGGTATTGAGAATAGTCAAGCAAAAACGCAAATCCCTGCCTAGAGAAGGCGTGCGTAAACTCAAAAAATCTTTGAAAGATGAGTTTAACAAAGCCAACCTTAAAGTAGGTAGAGACACCCTATTCAATATTCTTAGAAAGTACAATATGCTAACACTTAGAAAGAAACCTAGCTACAGAACAACTAACTCTTTGCACAGGTTCCATAAGTACAAAAACATCATAAAAGATGTGCAGGTTACTAGACCAAATCAGGTCTGGGTAAGCGACATTACATACATTAGAACAATCAAGGGATTTTGTTATCTGGCACTCATTACCGATATGTTCTCGCGTAAAATCGTAGGATATGATATCAGCAACAGCTTGGAACTTAAAGGTTGCGAAAGGGCATTGAACAAAGCAATATATCAAGCTAAAAATACCTGTGCTGAGCATAGTCGAAGCATCAATGGACTTATCCACCATTCCGATAGGGGAATCCAGTATTGTAGCAATGTATACACGCAAATTTTAAAAAGAAATGACATCAGTATTAGTATGACTGAGGATAACCACTGCTATGAAAATGCCATTGCTGAGCGCGTAAATGGCATCCTTAAAGACGAATTTTATCTTGACCAAACCTTTAATAGCTTGGCCCACGCTAAAAGAGCTACTAAAAATGCAATCAATCTATACAATGAAATAAGATTACATTTATCTTTAGAATACAAAACACCTAATATGGTATATAAATTAACAGCGTAAATCTATTTTTAACCTGTAGCCATATTTCAGGACTAGACA
>NZ_JBHULB010000027.1:0-957 GCF_042684265.1 Croceitalea marina
CAAAGGCGGAGAAGTACTTGTCTGCAAGGGAGATGTGGCCAATGAAGAACAGATGCTACAAGTCGTCCAAGAGGCGGAAGAGCTGTTCGGACAGATTCATGGCGTGATTCATGCTGCAGGAATACTAAATACAAGCACGCTTCAGTTGGTTAAAGAAATCAGCATATCTGCCAGCAAAGAGCAGTTTAAACCAAAAATCGATGGGACATTAGTGTTGGATAAAATATTTGAAGGTGAAAACATCGACTTCAAAATACTAATGTCTTCTGTATCCTCAATTTTAGGAGGTCTGGGTCATGTTGCATATGCTTCCGCCAATAAATTCATGGATAGTTACGCCTACTACAATGTAGCAGACAAAGATCAAGATTGGTTGAGTATTAGTTGGGATATATGGGAGAATAGTGCAGGCTCAAAATCAAGCATGATTGACTATGCTATCAGATATGAAGAGGGAATGAAAGCCTTTGATTATATGCTTAGAAATGAAAGTTTACCTCAAATAGTAATTTCCACTGGTGACTTACAAGAGAGGATAAACGCCTGGTTGAGCTTTGAGAAGCAAACGAATGATCAACAAGAGGAAAAAGCAGATGATCAAAAGGGTGAAAAAGGAATAAGCATCAGTGAATGGAAAGATCTTGAGAATGAGTTGGCCAGGATTTTCAAAGAAATGATCGGAGTTGAAAAGATCAGCAAAAACGACAATTTCTTTGAAATGGGTGCCACCTCTTTAACCTTGATACAGATAAATGAGCGTATTAAACGCGACCTAAAACTGAGCATCTCTATAGAAAAGTTTTTCACTTATTCTACCATTTTTCAGTTAATCAACTACTTGAAAGAGGATAGTAGCTATGGCGAAAGTTTCCTTGATACCGAAAAACAAAAAGCGGTCATTTCCGAATCCAAGGATATTGCTGTCATTGGTATGGCTGGACGTTTTCCGGGAGCAAA
>NZ_JBHULB010000028.1:0-975 GCF_042684265.1 Croceitalea marina
CGTTGCCGTTGGTCTCAACCTGGTCATAACTGCCCTGTACATTTATTTTAACGCCCTGTACGGGTTTGCCTTTTGAGGTGACCCTGCCACTAACCTGATTTTCGGTGGAGGCCGATACAACGGCACTTTCCGATAACGACACCGCATCATCGGTGTAGGTGTTTTTGTTTAAAAGAGAGTCTTTAAGTGCTTTCTTTTCTCGTATTATGAGCGAGTTGTTGGTTGTGGTAATTAACAAGGCTCCATTTTTAGCCGGAGGTCCATATCTTGAAGCGGCTGATACCCCTGGGATAAACAAAACACTTTCTACCAAATCTGGCGGAACAAGTTGTGAAATAGAAATCGCAGCTGTATTAATAAGAACATCATCAACTATTACAGCAACTCTACCGTTTCCTCTACCAAGAAATACTTCTTCATTAAGAAAGCCTTTTACTTGAAGTGAAGGAAAGCGCCCACGTACCAATTGTCCGAAGGATACGGCCCCTTTTGAGAGTTCATCCTTGGTTTTTAAATAACCAGCAACACCGATACTATTTCTAGACTTTATACCAAAAGGGGTGATGACCTTTTCATTACCGTAATCGTCTTTACGATTTTCGGTGACGACCACTTCATTCAATTTTTCATACCTGGGCTGCAATTCAAAATCGATTACGCTTTCATTATCAACTTTAAGCTGTTTTGCTTTAAGGGTAAAAAAATCGGTTTCCAAGACATCGCCATATTCGGCATTAATGGCGTACTCACCATTGCTATTGGTCTCGACCTGATCCAGACTGCCCTTCACCTTTATTCTAACTCCTTGAACCGGTTCTCCGTTTACGGTCACCTTGCCCGTTACCGAGGCCTGTTTTTTTAAACTTTTTTGATAGTTGCCCTTAACTTCTTCTTTAGTGGTAGTTTTTGTTGCAAACGAATCGGGAAAATTTTCACGATAACCTACCTCTACCGAATAGGCCATACCCATGGCCG
>NZ_JBHULB010000029.1:0-1012 GCF_042684265.1 Croceitalea marina
AGCTATGGCGAAAGTTTCCTTGATACCGAAAAACAAAAAGCGGTCATTTCCGAATCCAAGGATATTGCTGTCATTGGTATGGCTGGACGTTTTCCGGGAGCAAAGAACGTATCTGAGTACTGGGAAAATATTAAAAATGGTGTGGAAACAATCATCGAGTTTAGTGAAAAGGAACTCTTAGACAATGGTGTAAGCAAAGAAGAACTTAGTTCGGAGCATTATGTAAGACGCCGAGGAATTATTAAGGGTGTAGAAGAGTTTGATGCGGAGACCTTTGGATACAATGCCCACGAGGCAGAGCTCATGGATCCACAAATGAGAATATTCCATGAGTGTACCTGGGAAGCTTTGGAAGATTCAGGTTATAACCCTCAGACCTATAATGGCGAAATAGGTTTGTATGGAGGTGGGGCAAACTCTTCCTGGCAATACATGTCGATGGCTGTCATTGCATCAAATCCTGCGGCCAGGTTCAATGCAGTTTCTTTAATAGATAAAGATTTTATCTGTTCCAAAGTATCCTACAACTTAAACCTCCAAGGACCTAGTATGTCCGTTCAGACAGGCTGTTCGACTTCCCTGGTGGCTTTACACCAGGCATGTCAGGGGATTCAGAATGGGGAATGTCAAATGGCCATTGCGGGAGGAGTTTCTGTGAGCGCACCTCCGAAAGTAGGATATCTATACCAAGATGGGATGCTCAGTTCCCGTGATGGTAGCTGTAGGGCATTTGACCTTAAGGCTGGTGGAACGCTATTCAGCGATGGGGCAGGTGCAGTAGTCTTGAAAAGCTTGGAACAGGCTTTGGAAGATGGTGATCATGTTTATGCTGTGATCAAGGGGAGTGCAATCAATAATGATGGTAATAGAAAAGTTGGTTTTACAGCTCCGAGTACAAAAGGTCAGTATGAGGTCATTACAGCAGCGCTACAAAAATCCGGAATTACTCCAGAAAATATCAGTTACGTGGAGGCCCATGGTACAGGTACAAGTCTGGGCGATCCGATTGAAG
>NZ_JBHULB010000030.1:0-1015 GCF_042684265.1 Croceitalea marina
AGCTATGGCGAAAGTTTCCTTGATACCGAAAAACAAAAAGCGGTCATTTCCGAATCCAAGGATATTGCTGTCATTGGTATGGCTGGACGTTTTCCGGGAGCAAAGAACGTATCTGAGTACTGGGAAATTATTAAAAATAGCTTAGAAGGCATAACGGAGTTTAGCGAAAGTGAACTCTTAGACAATGGTGTAAGCAAAGAAGAACTTAGTTCGGAGCATTATGTAAGACGCAAGGGAATTGTTAATGGTGTGGAAGAGTTTGATGCGGAGACCTTTGGATACAATGCCCACGAGGCAGAGCTCATGGATCCACAAATGAGAATATTCCATGAGTGTACCTGGGAAGCTTTGGAAGATTCAGGTTATAACCCTCAGACCTATAATGGCGATATTGGTTTGTATGCCGGAGGTTCCAAAAACTCTTATTGGGAGTTCATGTCAATGGCTAAAGTATCATCAAACCCTGCAGAATTGTTTGAAGCAGCTACACTAATAGATAAAGATCATATCTGTTCCAAAGTATCCTACAACTTAAACCTCCAAGGACCTAGTATGTCCGTTCAGACAGGCTGTTCGACTTCCCTGGTGGCTTTACACCAGGCATGTCAGGGGATTCAGAATGGGGAATGTCAAATGGCCATTGCGGGAGGGGTTTCTGTGAGTACTCCGCAAAAAAGCGGATATCTGTATCAACAAGGAATGATCAGTTCTTCAGATGGTCATTGCCGGGCTTTTGATCATAAGGCAAGTGGGACATTATTCAGCGATGGAGCAGGTGCGGTGGTCCTAAAAAGTCTGGAACAAGCTTTGGAAGATGGTGATCATGTTTATGCTGTGATCAAGGGGAGTGCAATAAATAATGATGGTAATAGAAAAGCAGGTTATACGGCTCCGAGTACAAAAGGTCAGTATGAGGTCATTACAGCAGCGCTACAAAAATCCGGAATTACTCCAGAAAATATCAGTTACGTGGAGGCCCATGGTACAGGTACAAGTCTGGGCGATCCGATTGAAG